>JBDIAM010000071.1:0-12660 GCA_039812445.1 Piscicoccus intestinalis
AACCAGTTGACGAGGAAGACCTCGGGCATCGCGTCGGCGTGCTCCTTGCCGAGGTTCACCCAGTGCTGCAGGTAGTCGCCGGCGTTGTAGCCGATGAACGGCAGCATCGCCATCGGGTCGCGGCGCACGACGCCGACCTGGCCGGCGGCCGCGGCCGTCGTCTCCGAGGAGACGGTGGAGCCGATGAACGTGCCGTGGTTCCAGTCGCGGGCCTGCGTGACCAGCGGCACCGTCGTCTTGCGGCGGCCGCCGAAGAGGATCGCGCTGATCGGCACGCCGTTGGGGTCGTTGAACTCCGGCGCGGCCACCGGGCACTGCACGATCGGGGTGCAGAACCGGCTGTTCGGGTGCGCGGCCAGCGTGCCGTGCTCACCGTCGGTGGGCGACCAGTCGTTGCCGTGCCAGTCGATGAGGTGCTGCGGCGTCTCCGGGGTCATGCCCTCCCACCAGACGTCGCCGTCGGGGGTGCGCGCGACGTTGGTGAAGATCGAGTTGCCCTCGTCGATCGCCTTCATCGCGTTGAGGTTGGTCGTCACGCCGGTGCCCGGCGCCACCCCGAAGAGACCGTTCTCCGGGTTGACCGCGTAGAGCTTGCCGTCCCGGAAGCGCATCCACGCGATGTCGTCGCCGACCATCTCGGCCTTCCAGCCGGGGATCGTGGGCTCGATCATCGCCAGGTTCGTCTTGCCGCAGGCGCTCGGGAACGCCGCGGCGATGTAGTGCACCTTGCCCTCGGGGTTGGTCAGCTTGAGGATCAGCATGTGCTCGGCCATCCAGCCCTCGTCGTGCGCCATCGCCGAGGCGATCCGCAGCGCGTAGCACTTCTTGCCGAGCAACGCGTTGCCGCCGTAGCCCGAGCCGTAGCTCCAGATCGTGCGCTCGTGCGGGAAGTGCACGATGTACTTGGTGTCGCTGCACGGCCACGGGCTGTCTTCCTGACCGTCCGCGAGCGGGTGCCCGACGGAGTGCAGGCCCTTGACGTAGCCCGCGTCGGTATCCTCCATCTGCTTGAGCACGGCCGAACCGACGCGCGCCATGATGTGCATCGACACGACGACGTACGCGGAGTCGGTGACCTCGACGCCGTACATCGGGATGTCGGCCTCAAGGTGGCCCATGACGAACGGGATGACGTACATCGTGCGGCCCGTCATGCACCCTTGGTAGAGGTCGCGCATGATGCCCTTCATCTCGTCGGGGTCGAGCCAGTTGTTCGTCGGCCCCGCCTCCTCCTTCGTGGGGGAGCAGATGAACGTGCGGTCCTCGACGCGCGCGACGTCGGTGGGGTCGGAGGCCGCCCAGAACGAGTTCGGCTTCTTGTCGAGGGCGACGAACGTGCCGGCCTCGACGAGTTCACTGGTGAGACGGTCCCACTCGTCCTTGGAGCCGTCGCACCACACGATCTTGTCGGGAGTTGTCAGCTCGGCGCACTCGGCCACCCATTGGGCGAGCTCGGCGTGAGACGTGCCACCTTCGGTGGGGATGTTCGTGGGGACAGTTGCGGTCATCGCTCCTCGGCTCCTACGCGTGCTCGACGGTGAGTCGCCCACGCGTAGTACACCCCGGGGAACCGTGCGCATCGACGAACGATCCGCGCGGTGTCCGGGAGTGGTCCACACAGCGGGGGCGCTTGCGGTGCCAACCACGGTACGGGATTTCCGGCAGGCACGGGTGGGCCTTGCCGGAACTCCCGTCGGATCGCCTCGGGCTCGCGTCGGCGCTGCCTCACGCGTCCTGCGGCACCGACCGCCGGGCGATCGCGGCCCACACCGGGGCGTTGGTGATCCCCACATCCTGCGGGTCGAAGACCGGGTCGAGGCCCTGGCGGCGCTGCCGCGCGTAGTCGCGATAGACGGCCACCGCCTTGCCGCTGAGCAGCACCAACGCGACGAGATTGATCCACGTGTAGAGCCCGACTCCGATGTCCGCGAGGTTCCACGCGAACGTCGAGGAACGCAGCGAGCCCAGCGCGATGGAGACCGCGATCATCACCTTGACGAGCAGCACGAGCCGCCGCTCCCAGCGGCTGCTGCGCACGAGGTAGGCCACGTTGGTGTCGGCGTAGAAGGCGAACGAGAGGAGCGTGGTGAACGCGAAGAAGAACATCGCGATCGCCACGAACCCCGAGCCCATGCCGGGCAGCGTGCTGTCGATGGCGGCCTGCGTGTAGGCGGGCCCCTCGGTCAGGCCGGGCGCGTACTGCACGACCATGCTCCCGTCGGGGGCCTCGACGTTGTAGCTGTTCGTGACGAGGATCATCAGGCCGGTGATCGTGCACACGAACAGCGTGTCGACGTAGATCGAGAACCCCTGCGCCAGACCCTGCTTGATCGGGTGGCTGACCTCCGCGGCGGCCGCGGCCTGCGCGCCGGAGCCGGTGCCCGCCTCCGAGGAGTAGACCGCCCGGCGCACGCCCCACATGATGATCGCGCCGAGCATGCCGCCGAAGACCGACTCCGCGCCGAACGCGCTGGTGAAGATGAGGGCGAACATGTGCGGCACCGCCGAGGCGTTCATCGCGAGGATGACCAGGCCGAGCAGGATGTAGGCGGCCGCCATGAACGGCACGACGAGGCCGCACACGGCGCCGATGCGCTTGAGGCCGCCGAGCACCACCGCGAGGAACAACACGGTGACCAGCGCCCCGGTGAGGCGGGGGTCGACGCCCCAGGCGTTGTTCGCCGACTCCGCGATGTTGAAGGACTGGATCGAAGGGCCGGTGACGGAGAAGGCGAACAGGGCGGCGACCGCGTAGAGCACCGCGAGCCACTTCCAGCCGATGCCCTTCTCGATGTAGTAGGCGGGGCCGCCGCGGTACTCGCCGTTGATCTCCTCCTTCCACACCTGCGCCAGGGAGCACTCGGCGACCGCGACGGCCGAGCCGACGATGGCCGTCGCCCACATCCAGAACATCGCGCCCGGGCCGCCGAAGTGGATCGCGGTGGCGACGCCGGCGATGTTGCCGACCCCGACCCGGCCGCCGAGGGCCATCGCGAACGCCTGGAACGACGAGACGCCCTGCTGGGAGCCGCCCCCGCCGATGAGGTACCGGGCCATCTCGCCGACCCGCAGGAGCTGCGGGAACGCCATGCGCACCGTGAAGTACGCGCCCACCGCGAGGATCAGCACGATCATCGGGGTGCTCCACAACAGGTCCACCACGCGGGTGACGAGGGATTCGAGCATGGTGCGGCACCTTTCGCCGAGGCCGGATCGATGGTGAGTGAAGGTACCGTTCGCCGGGTTCGCCCGCATGTCGTGCCCGGCGTGTCGACAACGCGGCGGCGCGGCGCCGAAACGGAGTTGACCCTCACGTGGCGTGAGGCGTCACCGTGGAGTCATGACCGAGACACCCAGGCTCTCGATGCAGTCGGCGGGGGCGCGGATGACCGTCGGGCAGGCCAGTGACCTGTTCGGGATCACCGTGCGCACCCTGCACCACTACGACGAGATCGGCCTGGTCGTTCCGGGTGAGCGCACCGCCTCCGGGTATCGCGTGTACACCTACGACGACCTCGTGCGGCTCTCGACGGTGGTGGTCTACCGACGGCTCGGGCTCTCCCTCGAGGAGATCGCGCAGCTGCTGGCCGACCCCGGTTCCGTGCGCGAGCACCTGGAGCGTCAGCGCGCAACGGTCATGCAGCGGCTGGACGAGTTGCGCGAGCTCGTGTCGGCCATCGACCACGCATTGGAGAAGGACATGAGCAACGAACAGATGACCACGGCCGACATGAAGGAGCTCTTCGGCGACGGCTTCCAGGAGGAGTACCAGGTCGAGGCGCAGCAGCGCTGGGGCGACACCCCGCAGTGGAAGCAGTCGGCGCAGCGCACCGCGAACTACACCAAGGCCGACTGGGCGGCGATCAAGGCCGAGGGCGACGCGATCAACGACGCGTTCGTCGCGGCCCTGAGCTCCGGGGAGCCCGCCACGAGCGAGGCCGCGATGGACGCGGCCGAGGCCCACCGGGCGCACATCGAGCAGCGGTTCTACGACCTCGACCACGAGTTCCACCGCAACCTCGGCGAGCTGTACGTCTGCGACGAGCGGTTCACCGCGACGTACGAGGCGCTCGCCCCCGGGTTGGCGCAGTACGTGCGCGACGCGATCCACGCCAACGCCGACCGGCACGCCTGATTCGAGTAAGGGCCGGGTGCGCGCTGCGCGCACCCGGCCTTCTCGGGTGTCCGCAGGGGTTGTTGCGGGCGGCCGAGACGAAAACGACGTACATACTCGGTTTCGCGCGCCGGCGGCACCTCGCTGACCAGCGGGTTTCCGCGACGGTGCGGGCTCGGAAGCGGAGTATGTATGCCAACTTCGTCTCTGGCCCGGCGGCCGGCCGGGTGGACCGCGTCCGGGGACCGGGTCCGGCGCGCCGGGATTGCGCCGGGAGGCGCCTGGGGCCGCCGGGCCGCGTCTGACCGTGCCGGGCCGCGACTGACCGTGCCGGGCCGCGGCTGACCGCGCCGGGACGCGCCGGGACGCGACTGACCGCGCCGGGCCGCCTCTGGGTCGAGACGGACCGCGACTGACCGCGCCGGGCCGCCTCTGGGTCGGACCGCGACTGACCGCGCCGGGCCGTGCCGGGACGCGCCGGGACGACGCCCGGGCCGCCGGGGCGCTCCGTTACCGTCGAGTCATGCAGCTGGGGGACCTGCGGCGGCTCACGGGTCGCTTCGCCTCGCCGGCCCGTCTGCGGCGCAGCGTCGCCGGCGCCTGGGCCGCCCCGTCGGGGGTGACGCTGCGAGCCCGCGCCCGCTGGTCGCAGGGGTCGCTGCTCGGTGACGCGCCGGTCGTCGTGTCGATGACCTCCTACGGGCGGCGGCTGCGCACGGTGCATCTCGCGCTGGAGTCGATCGGCGGCGGCCGGGAGCGGCCGCGGCGGCTCATCCTCTGGCTGGACGAATCGGTGCTGGCCGACCCGCCGCCGGCCCTGGCGCGGCTGCGAGCCCGCGGCCTGGAAATCCTGCCGACCGCCGACTGGGGGCCGCACAAGAAGTACTACCCGTACGCCGCGTCGCTGCCGCCGGGAGAGCGGCATCGCGTGCCGCTGGTGACCGCCGACGACGACGTGCTCTACGGATACCGCTGGCTGGCGGCCCTGCTCGCCCGGCACCGGCGCCATCCCGCCGACGTCATCGCCCACCGCGCCCACCGGATCGTGCTCGTCGACGGGCGCATCGCCCCCTACTCCCGCTGGGCGGACCTGGGGTACGACGAGGCCGGGCCACGCACGTTCGCGACCGGGCACTCCGGGGTGCTCTACCCGCCCGCGATGCTCGACGCGCTGCGCGCGGCCGGCACCGGCTTCACCGCGTGCGCTCCCCACGCCGACGACGTGTGGTTGCACGTCAACGCGCTGCGCGCGGGCATCACGGTGCGACCCGTCTCCGACGGGTTGACGACATATCGCAGCGTGCCTCGCACCGGGTGGAGCGGCCTGCGATCCCAGAACGTGCTCGGCGGCGGCAACGACAAGCAGATCGCCGCGACCTACCGGCCGGGCGAGGTCGAGCTGTTGTGGCGTGACCAGCTCGCGGCCCGGGCGCGGGGGTGAGCGGACCGGCTCCGTAGGGTGGCGGCGGCCCGTCTCCGTCTACGAAAGCGCCTCGCATGCGACCCACTCCGCCGCTCGCCGGGCCGACCGCGGTGCCGGCGACCACCCTGCTGTTCGTCTACACGGGTCTGGTCATCGGCACGTGGTCGGCGTCGCTACCGGGGCTGCGCGGCCGGCTGGGTCTCGACAGCGCGGGCGTCTCGATCGCGCTCGTCGTCATGGGGCTGTGCGCGATCGCCGCGATGCAGGCCGGCGGCCGCCTCAGTGACCGGTTCGGGGCGCGACGGGTGGCGCTGGCCGCCGCCCCGGTGCTCGCCGCGGGCATCGCGGGCGTCGGGTTCGCGCCGACGTTCCCGACGCTGCTGGCCGCGGCGGTCGTCACCGGGCTGGGCCACGGCGCGATCGACGTGTCGATGAACCTGCTCGGCGTGCAGGTCGAGCGGCACCGCGGCCGCCCGATCATGAGCCGGTTCCACGGCCTGTGGTCGGTCGGCAACTTCTCCGGGGCGGCGATCGTGCTCGTGCTGGCGCTGGCGGCGCCCGCGCACGCGGTGCTGCTCGCCTGCCTCGTCGCCACGCTGTTCGGGCTGGTGGCGTGGCCGGTGCTCGTGCGCATCGCCCCGGAGACGGAGCCGGTCACGCATGTCGACCACACCGGCTCCCCGGTGCGGGTGCCGACGTGGGCGTGGGCGCTGGGCCTCATGGCGGTGGCGTTCGGGCTCGGCGAGGGCACGGCGATGGGCTGGTCGGGCATCCTCGTCACCGACGTGGCGCGGGTGCCGGCGGTGCAGGGGTCGATGGCGGTGACGGTCGTCGCGGCGTTCATGGTGATCATCCGGCTGCTCGGCGACCGGCTCGTGGCGCGGTTCGGGCGGCGGACGATCGTGCGGGTCGGCGGGGTGTGCGCGTCGGCGGGTTACTTCGTCGCGGCGTTCGCGACGCCGCTGCCGGTGCTGCTCGTCGGCTGGGCGCTCGTCGGCTTCGGCATCGGCCTCATCGCGCCGCAGGTGTACGCGGTCGCGGGCCACGCGGGCGGGGGCAGGGTGCTCGCGGTCGTCGTGACGTTCGGCTACGCGACGTTCCTCGGCGGTCCGGCGGTCATCGGGTTTCTCGTGCAGACCTTCGACGTGCAGCGCGCGATGCTGCTGCCGGCGGTGCTGCTCGCCGGCCTGCCGCTGTTGGCCCGGGCCATGCGCGAATGAGCCTCACGCGTGGTGCTGCACGATGTTGAGCACGTTCCCGTCGGGGGCCCGCACGAAGAACCGGCGCACTCCCCACGCCTCGTCGCGCAGCGGGTGCACGATCTCGTAGCCGCGGCGCTGCGCCTCGGTGTAGGCCGCGTCGACGTCGTCGACCTTGACCGAGACGATCGGGTTCGCCGGGGCGGTCGCGTCGTGGGTGACCAGCTGCAGGTGGGCGCCGGTGTCGGGTGAGGTGTATCGGGCGACCCACCCGAGGTTGAACTCCTCGACGGACAGTCCGAGGTAGTCGGTGTAGAACCCCGCCGCGGACGCGAGGTCGGCGACGGGCAGGTCGGCGATGATCTGGTGAACGCGCATGGGTCCACTCTCGCCGGTCGGGTCACGACGCGCCGGTGTCAGGAGACCTCGAAGATCCGTTCGAGGCCGTCGGTGATCACGGTGATGCCGAGGCCGGGCGCGGTGGGGGCGCTGCCGCGGCCGTCGACGGAGCGCGGCTGGTAGCCGGCGACGTGACCGTCGGTCCAGTCGTTCATGAACGAGGCGTTCTGGAAGTTCTCCGGGCGGGTGCTCGCGGCGAGGTGGCTGACGGCGGCGGAGACGACGTCGCCGCCCCAGGTGTCCTCCATCGAGACCATCATGTCGAGGTGCTGCATGAGGTCGCGCATGCGGGCCGCCTCCGTGAGGCCGCCGACGCGACTGATCTTGATGTTGATCGACACCGCGCCCGCCTCGAACTTGGCGTCGAACGCGTCGGTCGGGGTGATGATCGACTCGTCGAGCACGAGCGGCAGCGACGAGTGCCGCATCGCGAAGATGCAGTCGCGGGTTTCGCGGCAGGGCTGCTCGATGAAGACCGGCAGGTCGGCCATCTCCCGCAGCGCGATCTGGGCGGCGCGCAGGTTCCAGCCGCCGTTGGAGTCGGCGACGATCAACGTGTCGTGCGCCGCGGCCTCCACGACCGCGCGGGTGCGCGCGGCGTCGTCGAACGGGTCGTGGCCGACCTTGAGCTGGAACCGGCTGATACCCGCGGCTTCGCGGGCCGTGACGAAAGCGGCCATCTCCTCCGGCGAGGCGAGCGGAACCGCCTCGTACAGCGGAAAGTCGCTCTGCAGCACGCCGCCCAGCAGCACGGAGACGGGTTGGCCGCAGGCCTGCCCGAGCAGGTCCCAGCAGGCGACGTCGACGGCGGCCTTGGCGTAGCTGCCGCCGAGCAGCGTCGCGTCCATGGCCCGTTTGACGGTCGAGATGTTGGTGGGGTCGAGGCCGATCAACTCGGGCGCGAGCGTGTGCAGGGCGGCGCGCACCTCGGCCCAGTGGGTCGGCAGGTAGCGGTTGCCCAGCGGCGTGATCTCACCCCACCCCTGCAGCCCGGAGTCGGTACGCAGCCGCACGAGCGTGCCGATCTCGCTGGTCGCGGCCCGGTTGCCCGACATCACGTATTCGCCGTGCGCGTAGTGCAGGTCGTAGCCGAAGCAGTCGATCGCGGTGATCCTCATGAGCAGCCTTCCGTCGTCGGCGGGGTGGGCGTGGCCTGCGTGGGTGCGAGCGGGGATGGTCGTCCCGTCGCCGCGCGCTCCTCCCCGCGCCCGGATCGAGAACGGCGGAACGTATCGCCGAATCGACGATCCCGATGGGGCCTGCCCGGACCCCTCAGGGCGCTGACCTGCGGGTTCGCTGGCGGTTCTCGCGTCGGGATCGTCAATTCGGCGAAACGTTCATGGGGAGCGCCGACGCGGGGCTGTGTCAGTGCCCGGATCGCGCGACTTGATGCTCGTGCCACGCGGTATCGCCGGTCGTCCCGCCGCCCGGAACGCCGATCAGAAGTCGAAATCGAAGTCGAAGCCGCCGCCGTCACCGTCGCCACCCCCGAAGAAGCCGCCGCCGTCACCGCCGTCGCCGCCGCCGTCCCCGCTGAACCCGTCGAACATGCCGTCGCCGAAGCCGGCGCCGTCGAAGAGATCACCGGTGAAGTCGCCGAGGGAGCCGGTGAGGTCGCCGAGCGCCTCACCGAGGCCGGCGAACAGGGCGCCGCCGGAGGCCAGATCCATCCACAGCGCCATCCAGAGCAGGTCGGGGGCCCACAGCGCGGCGATGTCGTCGTCGACACCGGCGGCGACCTCCTTGAAGACGCCGGTCCAGTGCTCGGCGGCGTTGAACGCGATGGCCCACGGCAGGTAGCGGCTGAAGATGCCCGCGGCGTCCTCGACGCGGATCTGGTTGGCCTCGGCCGTCATGAGGTAGCGCTTGAAGCCCATCGTGCGGAAGTACGCGGCGGTTCCGGGAGCCGGTCGCCCCAGCGGGCCGCGCACGCGGGCGGCCGTGATGGCCATGGCGCCGGAGGCCCCCGCGGCGATCCACGCGATCGGGTTGCCGACGAGCAGGAGGAGCACCGCCAGGATCGCGCTCATCGCGGCCCCGAAGGCCAGGCCCTTGGAGGGGGCGTTGCGCCCGCGCGGGTCGTTGTCGATGTAGTGCCGCTCGTACGCGGTGCGCATGACCTCCGACTCCAACCGGGCGAACGCGTGCCGCAACTCGGGCTTGACCGCCGACAGCCGCACGGGCTCGCCGGAGCCGGAGTCGAAGTAGTCGAGCAGCCACAGGCTCTCCTGGCCCTCCGCGCCGCGGGGGCGGCGAGCCGGCTCCCGGTGCACGGTGACCAGCCAGTCGTCGTTCTCCTCGTCCTTGTGTAGTTCGAGGTAGCCGTGCACGACGAGGGCGATGATCGTCGCCGCGAGGTCGCGGGGGCCGGTCTGCCGGTCCAGGAGCAGCCCCACGTCGCGAGGATCGACGCCCTCGGGCGGGTGAAACTGCACGCCGTAGGTCGTGGCCTGCAGCTCCCGTTCGGTCAACGGCCGGGTCGGCTGCTCATACCCCGGAGGCGGGGTCAGCCCGGGCGCGAGCCCCTCGTAGATCTCGCCGGCGTGCCGGCGCTGCCAGGCACTCGAGGCCGGCCACGCACCGCCGAGCAGCACGACGAAGAGCACGATGCACGCGATGGTCGTCATGGGTGGCGGCCCTCCCGCTACGTGGAGACGGTTTCTCCGACCCTCTCACGAGAGCGAGCCCCGCGCGGAACCGACCGACACACTCGCACCTCGCCGTCGTGCGTCGGAATTCCCTGGCCCGCGCGCCGCGCCGTCCGACAGAATCGAGCGATGACGAGCCCGGCTCCGGCCGCGTACTGTCGCGTCCAGGCCTGGTATCGCGGGCGACTGGGCGTGGAGGTGGGTGTCTTCGTCGCCGTCGATCACCTCCGGCGGGCGGGCGAACTGACTCCGAACGAGGTCGGCGCGTACCTGGACATCGACGATTGGTTCCGCCTGCACCTGCCGGAACCGGATTTCTATCGCGACGGCAACTCGATCGGTGCGGTGACGTGGTTCAAAGCGCCGATCCCGCCGCAGATGCGGCGCCGGACGCGGTCGCTCATGGCGATTCTCGCCGGGCACGACGTCGATCACGAACTGGTCTTCTCGGATGATCCGGGGACCGTGGTCTACGCCGACGACTTCCAGATCGGGGTGATACCGCACGTCCGTGGGGCGCAGACCCCGATGCCGCCCGGGGTGAGGCTCGGGCCCACGACATCGGGCTCCAAGCGAGACCTGCCGCACGGTCCGGTCGCGGAGTCGAAAAAGGTCGGAGCCGATGACCCGGCTCCGACCTGACGCTGTGTGGCGCACCCGTAGGGATTCGAACCCCAAACCTTCTGATCCGTAGTCAGATGCTCTATCCGTTGAGCTACGGGTGCTCGTCACGCTGCGCGCAACGGAGAGTCACTCTACCGCGCGCCGCGCCGAGAGCGAAATCAGCTGGTGGAGCCCGATCCGGGCTCCGGCCGCGCAGCCGACGGCGGTCGAGGCGGAAGCTTGTTCGCCCACGGCATGATCGGTCGACCTGCGCGCCGCTCGCGCCGTACCGTCGAGGGCATGACCGGCTCGCAGGCCCCTGTTCGGGCCACTCAGGCTCCGGTGGTTGCGCTGTCGGCCGCCCGGGGGTTGCGGCGGCGCGAGGTGCTCTGGCGCGAGGCGGTCGGCGACGTGCTGCGCGAGGAGCGGCTCGACCGGGCCGAGCGCATCGTCGACGTCGCCCGGCGCGCCGCCATCGCACCGCAGTACCTCTCCGAGATCGAACGCGGCCGCAAAGACCCGTCGTCCGAGGTGCTCGCCGCCGCCGCGCAGGCGCTCGACCTCACCGTGCGCGAGGTCGCGGTCCGCGCCGGGAGCCGGCTCGCCCGCGGCACGGTCTCGCTGTCGTCGGGGCCCCTCTGCCTGGCCGCCTGAGGCCGCCTGAGGCTTCTGGACACACCGACTCGATTCACTCGCGCGTCGTGACGATCGCATCGACGACGCCGTAGTCCAGCGCGGCCTGGGCGGTGAGCACGAGGTCACGCTCGGTGTCCGCGCGGATCCGGTCACCTGAGCGGCCGGTGTGGCGGGCCAGGATCTGCTCGAGCGTCGTGCGCACCCGCTCGATCTCCTCGGCCTCCAGGATGAGGTCGGGCACGGTGCCGCGGCCCTCGCCGGCGGGGGCGTGGATGACGACCCGCCCGTGCGGCAGCATCGCGCGATGCCCGGGCGCCCCGCCGGCCAGCAGCACCGCCGCGGTCGAGGCCGCCTGGCCCACGCACGTCGTGTGCACCGCCGGGCGGATGTACTGCATCGCGTCGTAGATCGCGAGCATGGCCGGGATCGCGCCGCCGGGGGAGTTGACGTACAGCTGCACCGGCGTCTGCGCCGACTCCGACTCCAGGTGGATGAGCTGGGCGATGACCGCGTTGGCGACCCCGTCGTCGATGGGCGTGCCGAGGTAGACGATGCGTTCGCCGAGCAGGCGACTGTAGATGTCGACCGTGCGCTCGCCGTGCGGGGTGCGGGTCGTGACGTACGGGATGGGATAGCTGCTCACGCGTCCGCCCTCCCGGTCGAGTCGCCGGGCCGCGCGCCGAGACCGACCGGCCGGCGCGTCGCGGGCAGGATCTGCTCGAGCGAGTCGACGACGTGGTCGACGAAGCCGTAGTCGCGGGCTTGCTCGGCGTCGAACCAGCGGTCGCGGCGGGAGTCGCGCTCGACCGTCTCCACGCTCTGGCCGGTGTCGGCGGCGACGAGGGCGAGCACGGTGTCGCGCGTGTGGCGCAGGTCGTCGGCCTGGATCGCGATGTCCATCGCGGTGCCGCCGATGCCCGCCGACCCCTGGTGCAGCAGCACCTTGGCGTGCGGCATCGTCGACCGCCGCCCCCGCGTGCCCGAGCTGAGCAGGAACTGCCCGGCGCTGTAGGCCATCCCGAGGTTGACGGTGACGATGTCGTTGGGGACCGCGCGCATGCAGTCGCGGATCGCGAGCATGCCCGGCACCGAGCCGCCGGGGGAGTTGATGAGTAGCCGGATGTCGGCGCGCGGGTCGGCGGCGGCGAGCACGAGCAGGCCGGTGCACAGCCGGTTCGTGTTCGCCTCTTCCAGCGGCTCGCCGAGCAGCAGCGTGCGTTGGTCGAACAGGCGGCGGTACAGCTCCTCGTCGAGCGCCCGGCCCGGAGGCGGTGTGGTGTCGGTGGTCATGCGGCCACCCTCGGCTCTTCGTGGGCCGTGGGTCGGCTCTCGCTGCTCAGGGCAGCGCGGAGCCCTCGCGTCCCTCACCGCACGCCCTTGCGTGCGGTGGCCACTCGCGAATGGACAATCCTCGGTCCCCGCGAAACGTCGCAGGTCAGAGGCTTTCAGGAGGCACTCGCACGCGGGATTGTCCACTCGACGCACGCCGAGTGGACAACGGCGCCGCGGCTTGGCCTGTCCGCCTCAGCGGTTGTCGATGACCGTGGTGCCGCCCGCGCGCTGACAAGGCGCGAGCCGTTATTGCAAGTAATTCGCAGCTAGCGCAGACTTTGCTCGTGCACGTGCCCGACGGATTTC
>JBDIAM010000072.1:0-12530 GCA_039812445.1 Piscicoccus intestinalis
AGCGCTAGCGCAGGTCGGGCGGATGGTCGCCGACCGCAGGGCCCACCGCCCGCCACGCGGCCCCCAAGGGCGAGAACACAATGAGGCCGCAGGTCCCACCGCCCGCCACGCGGCCCCAACGGGGGGCACCCAACGGGGGACAAACGACTCAGGCGGAGGCGAAGGTCACCAGAGCCGATGGTCGCCCGGCTCCTGCACACGCAGCCACCGGAAGCCGTAACCGTCGAGGGTCAGCTCGATGCGGCCGTCGTCCATGGGCAGGCGCTCGTCGCCGAAGACGTCGACGAGGGTGGTGCCGGGCTCGACGTCGTCGAGGGTGAACTCGACGCGTCGGCCTCCGGCGTCGAAGTTGTGGACGGCGACGACCCGGTGGTCCTCCCAGCGGGAGCTGTGCACGAGTACTGCGTGGTCGGGCTGGTCGACGACTTCGAAGGTGCCCCAGCCTAGCTCGGGGTGCTGCCGGTAGCGGAAGATGAGCCGCCGGATGAAGGAGAGCATGGAGTCGGGGTCGGAGCGCTGGTCGGCGACGTTGACGTGCTCGGGGCTGAACCCGTCGGTCGGCACGGGCGCGACGAGCTTGTCGGCGGGGGCGTCGGAGAAGCCGCCGTCGGGTTCCGAGGTCCATTGCATCGGGGTGCGCACGGCCATGCGGCCGGCCTCGGCGAGGTTCTCGCCCATGCCGATCTCCTCGCCGTAGAAGAGCGAGGGCGTGCCTGGGAGGCTGAAGAGGAGGCTGTAGGCCATGCGGATGCGGCGCGGGTCGCCTTCCATCATCGAGGGCACCCGTCGTTTGAGACCGCGTCCGAAGACTTGCATGTCGGGCTCGGGGCCGAAGGCTGCGAAGACTTCCTCGCGCTGCTTGTCGGTGAGCTTGTCGAGGGTGAGTTCGTCGTGGTTGCGCAGGAAGTTCGCCCACTGGCTCTCGGGGCCGAGGGGGAACGAGCCGCGCTGGGCGAGGGCTTTGACGAGCGGGCGGGCGTCGTGCCGGGCGAGCGAGAGGTAGATCGACTGCATGCCGATGAAGTCGAACTGCATGGTCAGGCCGTCGCCGCGGTCGCCGCCGAAGTAGGTGTGCTGCTGCTTGTAGGGGATGTTGACCTCGCCGAGGAGGATGCCGTCGCCGGTGCGGCGTCCGAGGAAGGAGGTGATCTCGCGTAGGAAGTCTTGGGGGTCGCCGAGTTCCTTCTTCTGAGCTGCGGTGTAACCGGTGGTCTCGAGGATGAACGGCACGGCGTCGACGCGGAACCCGTCGATGCCCATCTGGGTCCAGAACCCGACGATCTTGAAGATCTCGTCGCGCACTTTGGGGTTGGCGATGTTGAGGTCGGGCTGGAATTTGTAGAAGTTGTGCAGGTACCACTGCCCGGTCGTCTCGTCCTTCTCCCAGATGGAGTCCTCGGCGTCGGGGAAGACGACTTTGTCGGAGGTGTCGGGCGGGGTGGTGTCGCGCCAGACGTACCAGTCGCGGTAGGGGTTGTCGATGCTCTTGCGGGCCTGTTTGAACCACGGGTGTTCGTCGGAGGTGTGGTTGATGACGAGGTCGGCGATGACGCGGATGCCGCGGTCGTGGGCGGTGCGGATGACCTCGACCATGTCGCCGAGGGTGCCGAGCCGGGGGTCGACGTTGTAGAAGTCGGTGATGTCGTAGCCGTCGTCGCGGTCGGGGCTGGGATAGAAGGGCATGAGCCACAGCACGGTGATGCCGAGTTCGGCGAGGTAGTCGATGCGCTGGGCCAGGCCCGGCAGGTCGCCGATGCCGTCGTTGTTGCTGTCGGCGAAGGTCTCGACGTCGATGCTGTAGACGACGGCGTTCTTCCACCAGCGGTCGGAGGTGTCGGTGATGCGCATGGGGCTCCTTGGGTCGGCGGTCGGGGGTCAGCGCAGGGCGGGCAGCAGGTGTTCGGCGGCGGCGTCGATGAACGGCCGCTGGTGCTGGCCGACGAAGTGCAGGTAGACGCGGTCGAAGCCGAGGTCGGTCATCTCGCGGATGCGGGCGGCCAGGCGGTGGATGTCGGAGTCGACGACGACCGATCGGCCGACGGCCTCGTCGGGCACGTGCTTGCTGACTTCCTCGAGTTGCTCGCAGGTGAGGTCGACGTTGGCGGGGGGTGCGAAGGTGTTGGTGCGCCACTGGTCGCGGGCGATGGCCCAGGCCTCCTCCTGCGTGGGCGCCCACGACAGGTGCACCTGCAGGAAGAGCTGGCCGTCGCCGCCGGCGTCCCGGTAGGAGTCGACGACCCGGCGGATGTGGTCCAGCGGCGCGTTGATCGTCGCTACGCCGTCGGCGCCCCAGCGCGCGCCCATGGCCGCGGTCTCGGGGGAGATCGCGGGCTGGATGAGCTTGGGCGGCACGTCGGGCAGCGTCCACAACTTGGCGTTCTCGACGGTGACCAGGCCGCGGTGGGAGACGGTTTCGCCGCGGTGCAGCCGCCGGATGATGTCGATGCACTCGAGCAGGCGCTGGTTGCGTTGGTCCTTGCTCGGCCAGGGATCGCCGGTGATGTGCTCGTTCATCCACTGACCGGTGCCCAGGCACATCCAGAAGCGCTCCGGGAACATCTGGGCGAGGGTGGCGCTGGACTGGGCGACGATCGCCGGGTGGTAGCGCTGGCCGGGGGCGGTGACGGTGCCGAAGCTCAGGCCGGTGGTGGCGAGCGCGGCTCCGAGCCATGACCACGTGTAGCCCGACTGGCCCTGCCGTGAGCTCCACGGCTCGAAGTGGTCCGAACACATGGCGGCGTCGAAGCCGGCCTGCTCGGCGGCCTGCACGTCGGCGAGCAGCTGTCGGGGCGAAATCTGTTCGTGTGAGGCATGGAAGCCGACAACAGTCATCCCCACAGGACACCAGGTAGACCACGTCCAGGCACTTCGGAGTCCGGGGGGTCTTCGCCACATCGCGAATTCCTCGCACGGCCAGCGTGAGTCGTCGGATTGTCCGTCTCGACAGGTGGGCAGGTCGTGGTTCGGTCCGTCGTTTCGGGGTCGCGAGGGTCCTGTGAGGAACCGGATGTGGACCCGACCGGACCGACTCCGGACCTGCGCACGAACGGCTCGCCGCCGCGCGGTTAAGGTCGAGCTATGGCACTCATCGCCTTCGACCCGCCGGACCGGTTCGTCACGGGCACGGTCGGTCCGCCCGGGCAGCGTCAGTTCTTCCTGCAGGCGACCGCCTCGGGTCGCACGACGACGGTCGCGGTGGAGAAGGCTCAGGTGCAGGTGCTCGCCGACCGGGTCAACGACCTGCTCGATTCCTTCGCCGGCGGCTCGGCCACCGAGCAGGCCGCGCAGCGCCACGTCGACAACGCACCCCTGGACACCCCGATCGAGGAGGAGTTCACGGTCGGCACGATGGGGCTGAGCTGGGATCCGGAGCGGGAGCGTCTCGTCATCGAGTGCCACGCGGCGGGCGACGCCTACGACTCGCCCGAGGCCCTGGAATCGATGGAGGAGGAGCGCGACCCGGCGACCGACCCCAATCAACTCGTCATGCGCGTCGTGCTCGACCCGGCGGTGGCGCGGGCCTTCGCCCGGCGCAGCGTGTCGGTGGTGGCGGCCGGTCGGCCTCCGTGCCCGTTCTGCGCCACGCCGCTGGACCCCGAGGGACACATCTGTCCGCGCGCCAACGGGTACAAGCGCTGACGTGAGTGGGCGCGATCGGGCGGAGTCGGGCCGGCCGGATGCCGAGACCGGCGCAGCGGCCGGGGGATCGGCGGGCGCCGACGCGGAGGCGGCTGTGCGGGACCGGCTGCGTTCGGCGCCGCTGACCGTGCTCGGGCAGCTGCTGGACTCTTCGAACACCACGCTGCTGACCCGGCTCGAGGACGGCAGCGGCGAGCACGCGATCTACAAACCGGTCTCCGGGGAGCGGCCGCTGTGGGATTTTCCCGACGGGTACCTCGCGTTCCGGGAGGTCGCCACGTGGGTCGTCGCCACCGCCGGAGGCTGGGACGTCGTGCCGCCGACGGTGCTGCGCGACGGACCGTTCGGGCCCGGCTCCGTGCAGCGGTGGGTCACGCAGGTGCCGCTGGAGGAGGAGCCGGAGCCGGTGCAGGAGCCGGAGGAGCTCGAGGTCGCCGAGGAGATCGAGGTCGACACCGACGTCGAGCACAGCGACCGGTTCGTCGACCTGTTCGACCCGTCGGCGCTGCCCCAGGGGTGGCTGCCGGTGATCGCGGGGAGTCTGGCGACCGGGGGACGGGTCATCGTCGCGCACGCCGACCGGCCCGACCTGCGCTCGGTGGCCGTGCTCGACGCGGTCATCAACAACAGCGACCGCAAGGGCACGCACCTGCTCGCCGGCCAGGACGGGCGGCTGTGGTGCATCGACCACGGGGTGACGCTGCACGCGCACGACAAGCTGCGCACCGTGCTGTGGGGCTGGGCCGGTCGCCGGTTGCCGCCCGCCGATGTCGAGCGGCTGGAGCGGCTGCGCGCTGCGCTCGCGCCCGACTCGCCGGTGAGCGCGCGGCTGGGGCAGCTGTTGACCGACGTCGAGATCGGCGCGCTGCGGCGGCGGGTGCGCGACCTGCTGCGCACCGGCCGGCACCCCCATCCCAATCCCGACTGGCCCGCGGTGCCCTGGCCGGCCTTGTGACCCCGGCCGCTGCGCCGATGGACCGCCGGACGGGGGCGGCGAGCAGGGCGGTTACGCTGGCGCGGTGAGATCCTGGAGTTCCCCGGCCGTTCCCGACCTGTCCGACCACGGAACCGGCACCCCTCCACGGGTTTACGACTCCTCCCGCCGCGGCCTGGCGGTGCTCGGGCCGGGCCTGGTCGACTCCGCACGGGCGAACGACCCGCACGCGCCGGCCGGCCTGTACGTCTGCGGCATCACCCCCTACGACGCGACCCACATGGGTCACGCGGCCACGTACGTGACGTTCGACGTGTTGCACCGGGTGCTGCTCGACGGCGGCCGTCCGGTGCGGTACGCGCAGAACATCACCGACATCGACGACCCGCTCCTGGAACGAGCGGAGCGCGACGGCATCGACTGGCGCGACCTGGCCGCGCGCGAGATCGCGCTGTTCGGCGACGACATGGCGGCGCTGCGGGTCATCGCGCCCGGCGGCTACTGCGGTGTCGTCGAGAGCATGGACTCGATCGCGGCGGGCGTTCGGCAGCTGCTGGACTCCGGTGCGGCCTACGAGGTGCCGGCCGACGACGCGCAGGCGTCGGGCGCATCGGACGTCTACCTCGACCTGGCGCGGTGCCCGCGGTTCGGCGAGGTCAGCGGTTGGACGCGGGAGCAGATGCTGGAGGTCTACGCCGACCGCGGCGGCGACCCCGACCGGGCCGGCAAGCGCGACCCGCTCGACCCGCTGCTGTGGCGCGCGTCGCGGGCGGGGGAGCCCTCGTGGGAGGCCCCGGGTCTGCCCGCGGGACGGCCCGGCTGGCACATCGAGTGCACGTGCATCGCCGTCGACCATCTCGGCACCGCGTTCGACGTGCAGGGCGGCGGCATCGACCTCGTGTTCCCGCACCACGAGATGAGCGGGGTGCAGGCCGAAAGCCTTTACGGCGCAGGATCCTTCGCGCGCGTCTACATGCACCAGGAGATGGTGGGCCTGGACGGGTCGAAGATGAGCAAGTCGAAGGGCAACCTCGTGCTCGTCTCCAAGCTGCGGGCCGAGGGCGTCGACCCGATGGCCATCCGGCTCGTGCTGCTCGACCACCACTACCGCTCTGCGTGGGACTGGACCGCCGACGCCCTGGAGACCGCGCAGCAGCGGCTGGCGGCGTGGCGCGCCGGCGCCGGCAGCGTCTCGGCGGATCAGGCGCAGCGGCTGTTGATCGACGTGCGCGAGCTGCTCGCCGACGACCTCGACACCCCCGCGGCCCTGGCGGCCGTCGACGCCTGCATGCTCGCCCGCGACGGAGACGGTTCGGGCGCCCGGCTGGCCCGCGACACGCTCGACGCGCTGCTGGGCGTCGAACTGTAGGCCGCACGGAGATCTGACCCTCGCGGTGCGGACGTGCTGGACGCCCGGGATCGCTCCGGTCACCGGGTGCCGGGCGCCGCCGGTGAGGGTGCGGCATCCTCGAGAGTGGCCTGCCGTCGCCCGGCGTTGCTACCGTGGCAGGGCAGCCCCACCCGGCTGGCGGACGAGGGAGCAGTACCCGCCCAGGACAAGACTGACTCAGAAGGGTGTGTCATGTCCTGGTTCGTGCTCGTCGTCTCCGGGGTGTTGGAGGCGGTGTGGGCCACGGCGCTCGGCGCCTCCGACGGATTCCGCCGGCGCGGCCCCAGCATTCTCTTCGTCGTCGCCCTCGTGCTGAGCATGCTCGGCCTCGGTTGGGCCATGACCGATCTGCCGACCGGCACCGCCTACGCGGTGTGGGTGGGCATCGGTGCGTCGCTGACCGTGCTGTGGGGCTTCGCCCGCGGCGTCGAGCGACCCACGCCGGCGCGGGTCGCCCTGGTGCTGCTGCTCATCGGGTCGGTCGTCGGTCTCAAGGCGGTGAGTTGACGTGGCCTGGTTCGTGCTGCTCCTCAGCGCCGTCTTCGAGGCCGTCTGGGCCACCGCGCTCGGCCAGTCCGACAGCCTCACCCGACCGGCCCCGACCGTCGTCTTCCTCCTCGCCCTCGCCGCCAGCATGGCGGGCCTGGGGTGGGCGGCGCGCCGCATCCCCATCGGCACCGCCTACGCCGTGTGGGTGGGCGAGGGCGCCGCGCTCACCGTCGCGTGGGCCATGGCCACCGGGGTCGAGCCCGTCTCCGCGGCCCGGCTGGTGTTCATCGGCGGCATCATCGCCGCCGTCGTCGGTCTCAAGCTCGTACCCAGCGTGCCCGGGTCGGCCACACGACGCCCGGCTGAGGCCGGGGACGACGCCTAGCTGCGCCGAATCCGGCTCTCCGGCCGCGGTCGGCGCCAGGCCGTCGTGGTGACGGCCCGAGGTTTCGCCATATTGACGATCCCGATGTGATCGGCTCCAGCGTCACCGCTGGTCAGGGCCTTGCGGGTGCTGCGGGAGGTCGATCGGGATCGTCGAAACGGCGGTACGTGCGAGGCAGCCGGCCTCGTGACGGGGTTTCGACGGGCACGCGGGAGGGCCCGAGGCGCGGGTCGGGCCGTCGGGCGCCTCAGGTTCCGGGCTCGTCGCGGCGACGCAGGTAGCGCTCGAACTCGCGGGCGATGGCGTCGCCGCTGGCCTCGGGGTGCTCGGCCGTGTCGGTGGCCTGCTCGAGGGCCTGCACGTACTCGGCCACCTCGTCGTCGCCCGCGGCGAGCTCGTCGACGCCGCGCTCCCAGGCCTTGGACAGGTCTTCCAGGTCGCCGCGCGGCACACGCAGGTCGAGCAGCTCCTCGACCTGGTCGAGCAACGCGAGCGCCGCCTTCGGGGACGGGGTGCCACCCGCGTAGTGCGGCACCGACACCCAGCACGAGATCGTCGGGATCTCCGCCTGGTGGGAGGCGTCGGCGAGCACGCCGACGATCCCGCACGGGCCCTCGTACGTGCTGGGCTCGAGGTCGAGGGAGTGGGCGAGCGAGGCGTCCTCGGAGAACGTGCCGACCGGCAGCGGGCGAGTGTGCGGCACGTCGGCGAGCAGCGAGCCGAGGCACAGGACCATCGAGGCGTCCACCTCGTCGGCCAGCGACAGCAACTCGACGACGAACGAACGCCACCGCGTCGACGGCTCGATGCCCTGGATGAGCAGGATGTCGCGGCCGGCCGCGCGGCGCGGGGCGTACAACACCCGCGTCGTCGGCCACGTGATGCGACGCACGCCGTCGGTGGTGCCGATCCGCGGCCGGTTGACCTGGAAGTCGTAGTACTCCTCCGGGTCGATCGCGGCGATCGGCTCGGCCTCCCACACCTGCGCGAGGTGCTCCACGACCGACGTGGCCGCTTCGCCGGCGTCGTTCCAGCCCTCGAAGGCCGCGATGACCACGGGGTCGACGAGCTCGGGAAGGTCCTCGACCTCGATCACGAGGACACCCGCGGGCGGTCGAAAAGGCTGCTCATCCTTCTAGCGTACGCACCCCGTCCAGCCGCACCGGCACGCGCACGGTGGGCCGTTCGGGGCGCGCCGGGTCGGGGCGCCCGCCGGGTACGCCCGGGCCGCGACCCGGAGACGGGCCGGCCGCAGCACGAATTCGGGCGCGGCGCGGGCGCGAAGCCGGCGAGGCGCGGCACGAAGCGGGCGGGGCGCGGGCGCGAAACGGGCGGGAAGGCCGCGCCGTGTCGGGTCGTTAGCATGAGTCGTCCCGTTCGCGAGTAGAAAGCCCGCCACTGTGAGCAGCCGCTCCGAGTCCTCCGCACGTCCTTCTCTCCGTAGCCTGCTGGGCCGTCGCGTCATCGTCGCCGACGGCGCGATGGGCACGATGCTGCAGGCCGCGGACCCCTCTCTGGATGACTTCCAGCAGCTCGAGGGCTGCAACGAGATCCTCAACGTCACCCGCCCCGACATCGTGCGCTCGGTGCACGAGGAGTACCTGCAGGTGGGTGTCGACGCGATCGAGACCAACACCTTCGGCGCCAACCTCGGCAACCTCGGCGAGTACGACATCCCCGAGCGCACCTACGAGCTCGCGGAGGCGGGGGCCCGCATCGCGCGCGAGGTCGCCGACGAGTACAGCACCGACGAGCAGCCCCGGTTCGTGCTCGGCTCGATCGGCCCGGGCACCAAGCTGCCGTCGCTGCTGCACGCCCCGTACGCGCAGCTGCGCGACGCCTACGAGCAGTGCGCGCTCGGGCTCATCGACGGCGGCGCCGACGCCCTGCTCGTCGAGACCTGCCAGGACCTGCTGCAGGCCAAGGCCGCGATCGTCGGGTGCAAGCGGGCGCTGGCCGCCCGCGAGGCCGACCTGCCGATCATCGCGCAGGTGACGATCGAGACGACCGGCACGATGCTGATGGGCTCCGAGATCGGCGCCGCGCTGACGACGCTGGAGCCGCTGGGCGTCGACGTCATCGGCCTCAACTGCGCCACCGGGCCCGCCGAGATGAGCGAGCACCTGCGGCACCTGTCGCGGTACTCCCGGATCCCGCTGAGCGTGCTGCCCAACGCGGGCCTGCCGCAGCTCGGCAAGGACGGCGCGCACTACCCGTTGACCGCGGCCGAGCTCGCCTCCGCGCACGAGCAGTTCACCCGCGACTACGGCGTGTCGATCGTCGGTGGCTGCTGCGGCACCACCCCCGAGCACCTGCGCGCGGTCGTCGAGGCCGTCGGCGGGCGCGAGATCGCGCCCCGGGAGCCGGTCGAGGAGGCCGCGGTCTCCTCGCTGTACACCTCGGTGCCGTTCCGCCAGGACGCGTCCTACCTCTCGATCGGGGAGCGCACGAACGCCAACGGCTCCAAGGCCTTCCGCGAGGCGATGCTCGCGCAGCGCTGGGACGACTGCGTCGAGATCGCCAAGGACATGACCCGCGAGGGCGCCCACCTGCTCGACGTCTGCGTCGACTACGTCGGCCGCGACGGCGCCGGCGACATGAGCGAACTCGTCTCCCGGCTCGCGACGAGCTCCACGCTGCCGCTCGTGCTCGACTCCACCGAACCAGCGGTCGTCGAGGCCGGGCTCGAGCGGCTCGGCGGGCGCGCGGTCATCAACTCCGTCAACTACGAGGACGGCGACGGGCCCGACTCCCGGTTCGCCCGCATGACGGCGCTGGCGAGCGAGCACGGGGCGGCGCTCGTCGCGTTGACCATCGACGAGGAGGGGCAGGCGCGCACGACCGACAAGAAGGTGGCGATCGCCTCCCGGCTCATCGACTCCCTCGTCGAGAGGGGCTTTCGCGTCGAGGACGTCGTCGTCGACGCCCTGACGTTCCCGATCGCCACCGGGCAGGAGGAGACCCGCCGCGACGCGATCGAGACGATCGAGGCGATCCGCGCGATCACGACGAAGTACCCCGGGGTGCAGACGACGCTCGGGGTCTCCAACGTCAGCTTCGGCCTCAAGCCGGCGGCGCGGGTGGTGCTCAACTCGGTCTTCCTCGACGAGGCCGCCAAGGCGGGGCTGAGCAGCGCGATCGTCAACTCCGCCAAGATCCTGCCGGTCGCGCGCATCCCGGAGGAACAGCTGCAGGTCGCGCTCGACCTCGTGTGGGACCGGCGCGAATTCGACGATGCGGGGGAGTGCACGTACGACCCGCTGGCGCGCATGCTCGAGCTGTTCGAGGGGGTCGACTCGGCCTCCCTGAAGGAGTCGCGGGCCGCCGAACTCGCGGCGCTGCCGCTGGGGGAGCGGCTGCAGCGGCGCATCATCGACGGCGAGCGCAACGGCCTGGAGGCCGATCTCGACGAGTCGCTCGCCGAGGGCACCCGCGCGCTCGACATCATCAACGACCACCTGCTCGCCGGCATGAAGGTCGTCGGCGACCTGTTCGGCTCCGGCAAGATGCAGCTGCCGTTCGTGCTGCAGTCGGCGGAGACGATGAAGGCGGCCGTCGCGCACCTCGAGCCGACGATCGAGGAGCAGGAGTCGGGCGGCGAGACGTCTCGGGCCAAGGCCAAGGTGCTGCTCGCCACCGTCAAGGGCGACGTGCACGACATCGGCAAGAACCTCGTCGACATCATCCTGAGCAACAACGGCTACGAGGTCGTCAACATCGGCATCAAGAAGACCGTCAACGAGATCATCGACGCCGCCACCGAGGGCAAGGTCGACGCGATCGGCATGTCGGGTCTGCTCGTGAAGTCGACGGTCGTCATGAAGGAGAACCTCGAGGAGTTCAACGCCCGCGGGCTCGCGGCGCAGTGGCCGGTGCTGCTCGGCGGCGCCGCGCTGACCCGCGCGTACGTGGAGCAGGACCTCGCGGAGATCTACGACGGGCACGTGCGCTACGCCCGCGACGCGTTCGAGGGGCTGCGGCTCATGGACGCGATCGCCAAGGCCAAGAACGACCCGTCGGTCTCCCTGGACGACGCGCTGCCCGAGCTGCGCAAGCGGCGGGTGCGGGCGGCCACGCCGCACGACGAGGGCGCCGACGTCACCGACACGAACCGCTCGGACGTGGCCGACGACAACGAGATCCCGACGCCGCCGTTCTGGGGCACCCGGGTGGTCAAGGGCGTCTCGCTCGCGGAGTTCTCCGCCTACCTCGACGAGCGGGCCACGTTCCTCGGGCAGTGGGGGCTGAAGCCGACGCGCGGAGAGGGTGGCGCCTCGTACGAGGAACTCGTGGAGTCGGACGGGCGGCCGCGGCTGCGGATGTGGCTGGACCGCATCAAGACCGAGGACATCATGGAGCCGGCGGTCGTCTACGGCTACTTCCCGTGCTACTCGCAGGGCAACGACCTCGTCGTGCTCTGGCACGAGGACGGACCGAACGGGGAGGCGAAGGGCAGCGAGCGGGCCCGGTTCACGTTCCCGCGGCAGCGGCGCGACCGGCGGCTGTGCCTGGCCGACTTCTTCCGCGCCAAGGAGAAGTACGAGGCGGACGGGCGGCCCGACGTCATCGAGCTGCAGCTCGTGACGATGGGCGAGAAGGTCTCCGGGGTCACCGGCACGCTGTACGAGCAGAACGCCTACCGCGACTACCTCGAGCTGCACGGCCTGTCGGTGCAGCTCACCGAGGCGCTCGCCGAGTTCTGGCACGCGCGGGTGCGGTCCGAACTGGGCTTCGCCGACCCCGAGTCGCTCGACCTCGACGAGGTGCTCGACGTGCGCTTCCGCGGCTGCCGGTACTCCTTCGGCTACCCCGCCTGCCCGGACCTGGAGGACCGCGCGACCCTCGTGTCGCTGCTGGAGCCGGAACGGATCGGCGTCGAGCTGAGCGAGGAACTGCAGCTGCACCCCGAGCAGTCGACCGACGCGCTCGTCGTGCACCACCCCGAGGCGAAGTACTTCAAGGTCTGACGTGACCGATAACGCACACAAGAGTGTGACGTCCGGGCCGTCGGGCGTCGAGTTGCCGGCGGCGGTGCTCTGGGACATGGACGGCACGCTGCTCGACACCGAGCCGTACTGGATCGAGCAGGAGCACCGGCTCGTCGAGTCCTACGGCGGGGTGTGGAGCGACGAACACGCACACAAGCTTGTGGGAAATGACCTGCTCGTCTCGGCCGCCTACATCCGGGAGCATTCGCCGGTCGACCTGGAGCCGGAGGCGCTCGTCGACGCTCTGCAGTCCGGCGTCATCGAGCGGCTGCGTGAGCAGGTGCCCTGGCGGCCGGGCGCGGTGGAGCTGCTCGCCGAGCTGCGGTCGCTGGGCGTGCCGTGCGCGCTGGTGACGATGTCGTGGCGCGCGATGGTCGACGTCGTCGTCGCCGGACTCCCCGACGACAGCTTCGACGTGGTGCTCTCCGGTGACGAGGTCGAGCGCGGCAAGCCGCACCCCGAGCCGTACCTCGCGGCCGCCCGCGACCTGGGGGTCGACGTGCGCGACTGCGTGGCCATCGAGGACTCGGTGACCGGCGTGGCGTCGGCGCTGGCGTCGGGGGCCCGCACGATTGCCGTGCCGCTCGTCGTGCAGGTTCCGCCCCGCGACGGGCTGACCGTGCTGTCCTCGCTGCAGGGGGTGCGGGCGGCGGACCTGCTGCCGCTGACGCGAGCGGCCGCCGCGCAGCCGTGAGCGCGCCTGCG
>JBDIAM010000073.1:0-12515 GCA_039812445.1 Piscicoccus intestinalis
GCGTGGGAGTCGGTGTCGATGCTGAACAGGCAGCCGGTCTCGAGCGCCAGCGTGATGAGCTCGTCGGGCGGGTCGCAGCGCTCGGGGCGGGAGTTGATCTCCACCGCCACGTCGTGCTCCGCGCACGCCTCGAAGACGGCCCGGGCGTCGAAGCTGCTCGGCGGGCGGGTGCCGCGGCCGCCCTCGACGAGCCGCCCCGTGCAGTGGCCGAGCACGTTGGTGCGCGGGTTGCGTACCGCGCCGAGCATCCGGGCGGTCATGACGTCCGCGGGGCTGCGCAGCTTGGAGTGCACCGAGGCGACGACGACGTCGAGGCGCTCCAGCAGCTCCGGCTCCTGGTCGAGCGAGCCGTCGTCGAGGATGTCGACCTCGATGCCGCGCAGCAGCGTGAAGCCCTGGCCGCGCAGGTGGCCGTTGATCGCGTCGACGACCCCGAGCTGGCGCTCGAGCCGCTGTTCGGACAGCCCGTGGGCGACCCGCAGGCCGCGGGAGTGGTCGGTGAGCGCGAGGTACTCGCGGCCCAGCTCCATCGCGGTCGCGACCATCTCCTCGATCGGGGAGCCGCCGTCCGACCAGTTCGAGTGCGAGTGCAGGTCGCCGCGCAGCCGGGCCGCGAGCCGCTGGCCGCCCTCGACGAGCGGCCCCGCCGCGCCGGAGCGTTCGAGGTCGAGCAGGTAGTCGGGCGGCCGGCCCGCGAGGGCCTGGGCGATGACGGTGGCCGTGCTCTTGCCGATCGCGGGCAGCTCGGTCAGCGTGCCCGCCTCCGCGCGCCGGGCCAGCTCGTCGCGGCCGGTGCGCACGACGGTCGCGGCCGCGTTGCGGAACGCCTCGATGCGGCGGGTCTGGCCGCGGGTGCGCTCCATGAGAAACGCGATGCGGCGCAGGGCATCGATCGGCTCGATCGACTCGTCGGGCTGGTCGGGCTGGTCGGGCTGGTGGGGGTCGGCCGGTTCGGCGGGCATGGTGGCCAGCGTAGGCGCGTCGCTCAGTCGCGCAGTCGCACGTCGTCACCCGTGCGCACCGCGATCGAGCGGGCGGCCCCGGGGTCGCTGACGATGTCGGACTCGACATCGTCCCCGAACAGGTCGAGCCGGTACGGCCCCTGCCGCGCCTCCAACTCCACGTCGCCGCCGCTCGAGCGGATCGTCGTCGCGCCGACCGATCCCAGGTCGTCGAGCTCGACGTCCCCGTCGTCGGTGTTCACGTCGAGGCCGGCCCCCGACGCCACGGAGCCGGTGACGTCGCCGTCGACGGTCGTCACGGCGGTCGGCCCGTCGACACCGCGGAGCCGCACGTCGCCGTCCTGCGAGTCGACCCGCAGGGCCGCGAACCGCCCGGAGACATCGACGTCGGTGTCGTCCACCCGCAGGGTCAACGGCGCGCCGGCGGGCACGGTGATCGATGCGTCTGCGCCACCGAGCGGGGCGTCGCCGCAGTCGAGGGAGCCGGTGAGCCGGCCGTCCGCGACGCTCGCCGCCAGCGGGTCGCACCGCCCGAACAGCCGCTCGTCGACCTCGACCCGCAGGCGCCCCGGGTCGCCCGAGACGATCCGCAGGTCGTCGACGCCACGCACGTCGAGCTCGACGGCCCCCGGCGCGTCGATCGTCTGCGACTGACTCGCGCCGCTGCTGTCGGCGGCGACGTAGGCCACCCCCACCAGCGCTGCCGCCGCGACCGCGAGGCCTCCCCGGGTCCGCCGGTCGGGGCGGCGTCGCCCACGCGGCGCCCGCCCGCCGCCGGCCCTGCCACCCGACGACCCCAGCGACCCGGATGATCCCGGCGACCCCGATGACCAGGGCGAACCGGGCGGCGCGGCCTCGCCCGGGCGGACGTCCTGCGGCCCGCGCACCGGACCCGTGTGGCCGCCACGCCGAACGACGGAGTCGACCTCCGGCAGGGGGTGATCCTCGTCACGCGCCATGGGTCGGTCTCCTGTCGTACATCCGCCGTGCGGCGCGGTCGATGCGGGCGCACCGCCGGCCGACGTGCCCACCGTAGCCCCGCGCGGGCGCGCCCGAACGCACCGTGTCGCGGGCGGTCGGGGCCTCGCGGCGCCCGCGAACCGACTCCGCACGCGTGTCAGAGTTGGACGCCCGACTACGAAAAACACGCTCCGACCTGCGAAAATGCTGTTGAACTCGGGGATTTCACGGGTTACCTTCAAATACGTAGACGTCAGTCTTGGGGGCCCTGCGCGCGTCAGCGGTATCTGGCGTGCGCTTGCGACACGACACGGGAGGAGGGCCCCAATGACACGGCCGATGTCCGCCACGGACCGCGCGTACCACGAGACGCGTGGCCGAATCCTCGATGGGCTGCTTGCCGGTGGGGACGTGATCACCGAAGGTCAGGTCTCGACCTCATTGGGAATTTCGCGCACCCCCGTGCGGGAGGCCTTTCTGCGCCTCCAGGCCGAGGGCCTGCTGCAGCTGTACCCCAAGCGCGGCGCGGTCGTCGTGCCGGTCTCCGTGGAGGAGGCCACGTCGGTCATGGAGGCCCGCGAGATCATCGAGACGGCGGCGGCGACCAAGTTGCTCACCGAGAACGAGGAACTCCCCCGCCACCTCATGGACGCGCTGTGGAGCAACCTGTCCGAGCAGCAGCTGCACGCCCACTCCGGTGACTACCCCGCGTTCGTGGAGGCCGACACGCGCTTCCACCTGCTGCTCGTCGAGTCGTGCGACAACCCGTTCCTCGTCGACCTGCTGCGCAACCTGCGCGACCACCAGCGCCGGCTGGGTCAGAGCGCCGCGAAGACCGACGCCTCCGAGCGCATGACGGCCGCGCACCGGGAACACCAGGTGCTCGTCGACCGCCTCGACCGCGGCGACCTCGACGCCTACCTGTCCGCGCTGCGGGCGCACCTGCGCGCCGGACGCGCGCGCCTGCTCGGAGCCGTGCAGCGGGCCTGACTCGGGCTCACTGGGGCCTACTCGGGCTTACTCGGGCCCGGCGACCGACTGCAGCCGTCCGCGGCGGGCGGGGCCACCGGATCCGGGAGCACGGTTGGCGGGAGGACGGTTCGCGGGAGGCGGATCGGTGGTGGCGGTCAGCACGGCGGCTCGAAAGCGGCGCACCTCGGCGACGATCTGCTCGACGGTGTCGGCGACGACGTACTGGGTGCCGCTGACGAGGGTGATGACGGTGCCGTCGGCGTCCGGGGTCTGCTCGAGACGCTCGATGAGGTCAGGGTTCAGCGCGAACGACGGGCCGCCCCCGCGACGCGTGACTGTGATCATGGCAGGACCCCATCCCTGGACGTGGGCGACCCCGGATTCGGGCGAAAGGTTGGGTCACCGCCCGTTCCTTATCGACAACTAGGCGCCCGACGTGAACGCCCGACCACCATGATCCGCGACATAGTCGCAGGTCAAGCACGGTCAGCGGGCGGCGCGACCGCCGGGCTCCACGGCGTCGAGTTCGGCGACGGCCTCGTCGACGAGACGCGCGATGACGTGCGGCGTGGAGTGCTGCGGGTAGTGGCCGCCGGGCAGGAAGCGGGCGTGCAGATTGCTGTGCCGCAGCGCGAGGGCCTCGATGTCATCCCAGCTGGACGGCTCGAAGGTGCCCTCGTTCGCCACGAGCCACGCCTGCAGCTCCAGCCCGTCGAAGGCGTCCGCGCACGGGAACAGCGGCGTGTCCTCGAAGGAGTAGAAGACGCTGATGTCGGGGGTCGCGGGGCGCAGGCTGTACGTGCCGTCCTGGTGGTCGAACATGCTGCGCTCGAGCACGGGATGCGGCAGCGGCACGTCCTCGGGCAACCACCAGTCGCCGGAGATCTTCTCGGCCAGGTCGCGCAGGTAGGTCTGCGCGTCGGGAGCCTGCACGGGCAGTTCGAGGCTGAACCGGCTCTTGAGCAGTTCGCGCAGCTCGGTGCCGTTCCACAGGGCGTGGGCCGTGGCCATCGCCTCGCGGGAGCAGGCGCACGAACCGTTGATGAACATGAGCCCGCCGATGCGGTCCGGGGCGTGCCGCCCCGCCTGCAGCGTGACCGCGCCGGTCATCTCGTGGCTGACGACGAGCGGCTGCTTGAGGCCGAGGTGGTCGATGACCTCGACGAGGTAGCGCCAGATCTCATCCCCCGGGATGGCCGGGGCGGTGGAGTGGCCATGACCCGGCAGATCGATCGACACGCAGCGGGTGGAGACCAACTCGGCGACCTCGTCCCACTGGCGGGCGTTGAACCCCGGCGAGTGCGCGAACAGCACGTCACGGCCGGTTCCGCCGTGGTCGATCGCCGCAAGACTGCCGCCGGGCACGGGCACGGCGATCTCACGAGAACTCATGCCGGAAGTATCCCAGGACTGGCGCTGCCGTGCGCGACCCACCACCAGCCGAAATCGCCTGGTCACCAACGACCTACGTGCGGGTAGCCGGCGGCGTTCAGGTCAGGAACTCCCGCAGTGTGAGACCGAGTGCCGTGGCGGTCGCGTCCGACACCGCCCGCGCCGCCCGATACGACACCGAATCGGCCCCGAGCCGCAGCGCCCACGCCAGGTCGGCGTCGTCGCACACGACGTCCAGGTCGGAGTCGGACCAGCCGTGCGGGGGCGTTCCCGGGTCGGCGATCGTCAGGTCGTCGTGGCCGGCGCCGCGCGCGACGGGCGGGGCGGTCGTCGGCGCGAGGGTCAACCGTGCCGGCTCCGCGGGCACGGCGGGCGTCACGTCGAGGCGCCGCTTCGTGGCGAGCGAGATGACCTCGGCCATCGTCGGCGCGGCGACATCGAGGAGAGCGGGAGCGGTCGAGTCCGACCGGCGGGCACCCGACCCCGAGGCTGACGACATCGTCCTCTTCTCCATCCGTGAGCGTTTCGGCCAGCAGTGGAGGGCTCTGGTGGTACGCCGTCCCTATCGGCCCACCCCCGCGCGGAGTGAGACATTACTCACAACTCGCCCGCGCTCCAGGCTCGCTCGCTCCTCAGGCTCGCCCGCGCCTTGGGCTCGCCCACGCCTTGGGCTCGCCCGCGCGCTGGGCTCGCCCGCATGGCCGCACCCCGGCGGCGTGTCGCCGGTCGGCCACCGTTCGGACTATCACCGCGCACGGGCGAGACGGGCCCGTTTCACAACGTGCCTGGTCAGCGCGTCGAGGCTCGCGACCGGCGTCGCGCGGTGATAGTCCGAGCGGTGTCCACAGGCCTGTGGATAACTTGGGTCGGAGCGGGACACCGCCTCGGCCGATGGGACCCCGCCTCCGCAACGGGACCCCGACTCGGCGACGGGACACCGGCGCGGTCGACGGGACACGCGCGATCGCGGCTGTCCCGTCCCAGAAAAGCCGTCCAGCCGAGGAGTCGTGTCCCGCGAAGGAGTCGGTGGCCAGTCCCGGCGGACGGGCAGGCCTCACCGGGCGCGCTGAGCGCGGCCGGGCGGCTGAGCGCGGCCCGAGGACTGCGCGGGGCCGGTGGGCTGAGCGCGACCAAGCGGCTGAGCAGGACCCGAAGGCTGAGTGGCGCCTGCGGATCGCGGGGGTTGCGGGGGGCGGGGGGCGCGGGTCGAGGCGCGGTTGCGCGCGGCGGTGACGTTCTCGACGGCGACGTCGAGCTGCTTGAGCCGGCGGTCCAGCCAGCGGCGCCGCCGGGCGAGTTCGGCGCGGCGAAGTTGCACGGTGGTGCGGGCGGCGTCGATGCCGGGCAGCGCGGAGTCGGCGTCTGCCCTGGTCGTGACGTCGACGGCCGGGAGCGTGCAGTCGCTGAGCCGGCCCGCCTCCAGGGTGAGCTCGCGCACCTGGGCCTGCAGGATCGTGCGGCCGTGTTCGGTGTGGCCGTCGGCGGCGGCCTGGTCGGTGAGCAACCGCAGCCGCTGCAGCGTGCCGTGGGTCCGGCTCAACGACGCCTCGGCCGCGCGCACCGCGAGCATCGCGTCCTGCGTCTGCCGCCGAATCTGCTGCAGCTGGTCGACCCGGCCTCGCGGTCGGGTGGAGTCGCCCACCGGCCGAAGGGCCCCGGGGGCCAAAGCGCCTCCGAAGACCCCGGCGCCACCGGACACACCGCCAGCTCCGAGAGCCCCGAGAGCCCCCAAGGCCTCGCCGGCTCCGACACCCCGGGCGCGCGGACCGTCCATGCTCTCCCCCAGCTCCCTCGACCGTGCCGGGCACCTATCGACCGGTCGACGAAGGGCTGAAGGCATTCGCGCACCCGGACCGGTACGGACGTCCGTACCGGTCCGGGAAACGCGCCTGGTGGGGCGCCCCGCAGAGGCCGCGACCGCCAGCGAATCGCGGTGCGACCTAACGGAATCGAACCTCCCGGCCGATGGTGCCGATGAGCGAGCGCCGATGCCCGTCGGAGGAGACCCGGGCGAGCTCCTCACGCACCCGGTAGAGCCGCTCGTCGAGGCCGAGGCGCGCGACGACCGCCGCGTTGCCGGGGGCCGCGACGAAGTCGGACAGCGTGCGCACGCCCGCCTCCAGGTGCGCCACCTCCTCGCCCTGACGGGAGTCGAGCCGGGCCGCGTACCAGTCGCTGGCCAGCACGTTCTCCCGGTCGAACATCTCCCGCAGCTCCGGCGAGTCCAGCGTGAGACCGGCGGCGCTCTGCCCGTAGGCCATGATCTCCAGCAGCGCCCGCAGCGGCGGCACCGCGAGGTCGGCCGTGCCGTCGTCGAAGTAGCCGCGCGCCACCCGCTCGTGCGTCGTGACCATCGTGTCGATGGCGTCGACGAAGATGCCCAGATCCTGCTGCTCGGGTCGCAGCATGTCCGGGGTGAACACGACCTCGGGGTGCATGAAGATGCGCCCGAAGTAGCGGGAGGCGAACCGCTCGGTGATGCGGTAGCCGAGCCGGCTCGCGGCGACGACCCGCCCGTCGACCTCGAGATCCTCGATCCGCTCCAGCGAGCCCTCCGCCACGAGCGACGCGGCATCGCGCTCCTGCGGCTTCATCCGCGAGAACACCTCGGGGATGAGCAGGCTGATGTCGTGGTCGACGCGCACCTGCGGGCCGATGTACCCGGCGCTGGAGATCCACCCGTCGTACCCGGTGAGCACGTACGACAGCAGCGCGGAGTTGAGGTCGAAGGTCGTCGGCATCGCGTTGAACGGCGCCTTCGTCAGCGCGCCCTCCGAACCGGCTCCGGTCGTCGACGGCGACTTGCCGGTCATCGAGCTGATGAACTCCATGAACAGCTCGGGCAACTCCATGTAGTGCAGCGGGTTGAACGCGCACAGCGCCGGCACCCCGTCCTCCGGCGGGTTGTTGCGCCGCCCGGCGGCGACGATGTCGACGACGTGCGGGATCGTGCGGTTCACGCTGGCCCGGTTGCGCAGGTGCAGCGCGAGCTCGGCCGCCGCGGTCTCGACCGGGCGGGCCAGGTCGGGACGCACCTGCAGGTAGCGCGGGTTCTTCGTCGGCTTGCCGCCCACGAGGCGGGGGTTGGCCGAGCACACGAAGTACTCCGGGTCGTCCGCGACCGTCGACACCTCCGCCGCCTCCGGGGCCTGCGCCGGAGCCCCGAGGCCGTGCCCGTTACCGTGCCCATGCCCATGCCCATGCCCATGCCCGTTACCGTGCCCATGCCCGTGCGCGTCGCCGTGCCCCAAGGCGTGGCTCGTGGGCTCCGGCGCCGCCGACGCGGCCCGCTGGATGAGGTTCTGCACGGGGGCGGTGAAGCGGCTGAAGTTCACCGCGTCGTCGCGCATGGCGACGGCGCGCGAGCGGTCGAGCGGCTCGAAGTTCGACAGGAACGTGCCGGGCGCGGAGATGTCCAGCTCGGCCTGCTTGTCGTAGCCACGGTGGATCGCCTCGTCGGGCCGCTGGAAGAGCAGCATTTCGCAGTTCTCGACGATCTTGGCGGACAGGCCCCGCGTGCTGCCGGCCGCGGCGGCCGTCTCCGGGGAGACGACGACGCTCGCGGTGATGTCGTCTTCGGTCTGCACCTTGACCGCCGGGCTGAAGTCGGGCCGCAGGCCGAACACGCGCCACGAGCCGTCCTTGTCGAACCCGACGCGCAGCGTGTTGACGCGCACGCGGTTGCCGTCGAGGCGCAGCACGTTGCCCTGCCGGCCGTTGATGATGCCGACGCTGAAGTGCCGCTTCCAGTCGTCGCCCCACTCGGGGCGGTAAGCGCTCTTGATGACGTAGAGCAGCTCCTTGACGTGCGAGGGGATCGTCTCGAGCCACGCGTTGTAGTCGTCGGTGTATTCGCTGCTCGGAGTCAGCAGCTTGATGACGCTGCCGACACTGCGGTCCTGCCCGAGCACCGAGCGGGTGTCGGTGCCGCACCGGTCGGGGTCGGCGAAGCGGTTCGGCAGGTCGTAGGCGAGGATCGACTCGACCGCCGCCATGTCCTCGCGGAAGTCGGAGACGTACGCGGTGCCGTACCCGATGGAGTCGGTGATCGCCTTGGAGATCTCGGACTTACCGCCTCCGGAGACGGTGCTCGGCTTGTGGAAGCCGGTGACGATCGGGGAGGTGCCGACGAGCGTCCACTGGGTGCGGTCGTCGGGGTGCTGCGCCATCGCGACGCGGTAGCCGTCGGGACCGAAGTACGTGCGGTCGGCGCGCAGCGGGATCTCGCCGCGCCCGAGCGGGCCGTCCCAGGAGACGGTCATCGTGCGCAGGCTGTACGTGGCGCGGGCGGGGACGACGACGAACGGGTGCTCGCGGTGCACGGCGTGCCCCTCGGGGCGCCGGTCGAAGACCTCCGGGTCGCGGGCCACCACGGCGGCCACCGACGCCTCGGCGCTGCCGAACCGGTCGAGGAACTCGCGCCCGAGGTCGTAGCTGGGAAAGGCCAGGGCGCCGCCGCTGTGCTCCTCCTCCACCTGCCCGGAGAGGTTGGCGGAGTAGCCGATCTGCGTCTTGACCTCCTTCTTGCAGTAGCCGAAGTAGTTGTCGGCGATGACGGTGACGATGATGCCGCGCTCGTCGCGGGCGCACGCCTTGAAGGCCTGCCCGTCGTTGTACAGCTCGCCCTCGCTGCGCCAGCACATCCGGTCGCGGCGCTGCCGCTGCGTGGCGTGGTCGTAGTGCGGCAGCCCGAGTTCCTTCTTGGTCACCGAGGTCAGGTGCGGAGCGAGGATGACGTAGCCGGTGTGGCCGGTCCACCCGCTCGGGGCCATCGCCGCGTCGTTGTCGGGCAGGTACGGGTCGCCGCCGTTGCCGAAGATCCCTTCGACGAAGTCGAGGTTGCTGACGAGGCTGCCGGGGGCCACGAACCGGATCTCCATGCGCCGCTCCCCCTCGACACCGGGCACGGCCGGCGCCACCAGCGGGCGCAGCAGCAGGGAGACGAAGCAGGCCGCGGGCTCGTCGAGGCCGGCCGTGTACGGCAGCACCATCGACTCGCGCGGGGGCTTGGTGGCCAGATCGAGCAGGCGGGCGTAGACGGCCTTCGGCACGATGCGCTTGTCCTGCGTGATCGCCAGACCTCCCTCGGCGATGTGGAACACGCCGGCGGTCGTGCGCCGGTCGTTGTGGGGGTTGTGCAGCACGCCGTTGAGGAGGCGGTAGCTGCGCACGAGCGAGGACGAGAAGTAGTCCTCGCGGGCCGGCAGCGAGAGCTCCCGGGCCAGGCCCGGCTGGTCGAGGACGAGGGAGGTGCGCGGCAACCGCACCGAGCCCGCCACGTCGGACAGGTAGTCGTCGAGAAAGGCCTGCACCCGCTCGTCGACGCGCGGCGGGCGCTGGTCGAGACGGCGGGACAGTTCACGCTGGCGCGCGAGCAAGGGTGACACGACCGACTCCGGGCCGCCGTCGGCGGTCTCATGCGGAAGGTCGAGCAAGGCCAGGCGCAGATTGATGGCGTCGTGCATATCGGTGAGAACCATGCCACATCGAAGCATTAGTGGACCGCCCGCGTCACCCGGTATCCACCAAGTCTCCCCGAATGAAATCAGGCACCGGACATGCCTCGAGCGCCCGACGACAGGGGCGGGAAAGCGAGGTGGTGTGACCGGGGAAACGACTCGTGGTCCGGGGGCGAACCCTGTGCGGGGTGAGGACTCGTCCTCACCCCGCACAGTTCCCCTGATGTCCGCCCAGCCTCCCCGAGGTCCGCAGCTGCCGGTGTGTCCCTTCCGGCCGCGTCGTCAACCGATCAAGCGGGGCGAGAAGAGTGTGCCCAGATCAGGGGGCTCGTTCACAGTCCCGCACACGAAGTTCCACCAAAGGATTGAGGTCGTGCCGCGCCGACCCCATCGAGTGATGGGCGTCACCCACCGAAGGAGCCAACCGAGCCGGCAGACAGGGCCGGGCCGTGTCGGCCTCACGCGTTCGGCAGCACCGCCCGCACCCGCCAGCGCCCGCCGTCGGGACCGGCTTCGAACCGCCCGCCGAGCAGCTCCACCCGCTCGGTGAGACCGATGACGCCGAGCCCCGTCGAACCGAAGTCGGCGAGGGCCCGGCCGCCGATGTCGTTGGCCACCTCGACGACGAGCCCGTCCGGGGTGTCGCGCACCAGCATGTCGCATGCTGTGGTCGCTCCGCCATGTTTGACGATGTTCGTTGTCGCTTCTCGCAGAACGCGATCCGCCGCGAGCTGCACGCTGGGCGCGAGCCGCCCGACCGAACAGTCGACCCGCACGGTGTGGCCCGCGGCCCGCAGGTCGTCCGCGAGCCGGTCCACGAGCCGGGCGAGGTCGGTCATCGGCCGCCCGTGTCCCGCGTGACCCTTGTCGGCCTCCTGCGCCGAACCATCGGCGTCCCGTAACGCCTCAGGCTCCCCGCCCTCGTCGGCGATGACGTCGCTGGCGCGCAGCACCTGCAGCAGGCGCCGCAGTTCTTCCAGCGACTCCCGCGACGACCGCTCGATCGCGTCTCGGGCCGTCTCCTGCATGGCGGGGTCGGGGGCGATCCGCAGCACGGTGGCCTGCATCGAGATGAGCGTGAGGCCGTGCGCGACGACGTCGTGCAACTCCCGCGCCAGCGACTGCCGCTCGCGCTGCCGCACCCGCGCCACCTGCGCCTCGAGCTGCGCCGCGCGCTGCTCGATCACGACGTTCCGCCTCCTCGTCGCACCCAAGGTCCACCCCACAAAACCGGAGATCAACGACAGCATCACCACGGTCCAGGCCACCAGCTCGGCGCGTTCCGTACTGCGCAGGGCGATCCCGATCAGCCAGGCCACGCTCGCCACACCGATCATCGCGCCGGCGACCGCATCGGTGCGCAGCGCCGCGAGGAACACGAAGACCGCGATCACGCCCAGCCCGTAGGGCAGTTGATGCGACAACAGTGACGTGGCCAGGGTCAGGATCGCGACGGCGGTGGCGATGCGGGTCCACCGGGCGGCGAGAGCCATGGCGAACAGACCCAGGCACACCGATGCCACCGCGGTGATGCGCGTCGCGACGGGCAAGGAGTCCTGTTCCGCGTAATAGATGAAGTCGCTGAAGAAGTTGGCCAGCACGAGTGCACCCAATGCCACATATCCGACGAACCACCAGCGCGGGCCCTGCCGGGTGGACGCGCGAAATCGCTGCCCGGCGGCATCTGTTCGGGGGTTGCGAGGATGCGGCGTCACAACCCCGTCACATTAGCTGCAGAAGATGGGCACGAGCTCACAAAGACCAGCCCCCCAGCCGTCCGGGGTCTGGTTTCCGCCACCGCCGGGGTTGCCGGGGGTCACGGGCCCGCCTCCGCGAACGGAGGAGACGACGGACACCGACGGCAGACTCTGGCTCGACACCGGCTGGGCGCCGGCGGTGGTTGCTCCGGCGACGGCAAGGGTGACCGCGCAGGCGCTCGAGACGATGAGGGCGGGTAGACGACGCATGGCAGAACTCCTGGTTCGTGTCGGCGACCCCCGCGGGCCGCTCGGTCAGGCAAACTAGCCACGTCGGGTGACCCACAGTCGCCCCCACAGTTGACGCACCCCCGCTCCGCGGGACGCGCCGGAGAACCACTCAGGACGGCCAGATGACCCGCAGGCGAATCCTCATCGCCGACGATGAGGCCCTGATGGCCCAGGGCCTCAAGCTGTTCCTGGAGAGCAGCGGAGAGTTCGAGGTCATCGCGCTGGCGGGCACCGGGCAGGAGGCGGTCGACCTCACCGCCGATCTCGCGCCCGCGGGCGTACTCATGGACCTGTCGATGCCCGTGCTCGACGGCATCGCCGCGACGCGACTCATCCGGGCTCGGCACCCCGAGGTGAAAATCGTGGTCGTCACCACCTTCGCCACCACGGAGTCGGTGGTGCCGGCGCTGCGGGCGGGCGCCGACGGCTACCTGCTCAAGGAGAGCACCCCGGAGGAACTGGTGGCGGCGGTGCACGAGGTCTTCGAGGGTGGTCGACCACTGTCTGCGCGGGTCAGCGAGGCGCTCATCGCGGCGGTCGGGGCCACGCCGGCCGCGCCCGACCCGGCTCCCGACGACGGCGCCGAGACGGCTCCGCCCCTGACCGAGCGTGAGCGCGAGGTGCTCGACCTGTTGGCGCAGGGGCTGAGCAACCCGGCGATGGCGCGCGAGCTCAGCCTCAGCGAGGCGGCGGTGAAGTCGCGGCTCGTGCAGCTGACGACGAAGTTCGGCGTGTCCAGCCGGGTGCAGGTGCTCGTGCGCGCGTGCGAACTCGGGCTCGTG
>JBDIAM010000074.1:0-12482 GCA_039812445.1 Piscicoccus intestinalis
GACCTGCGCCCCGGCGACCTCATCCTCATCGACGCCGGCGTCGAGATCGACTCGCTGTTCACCGCCGACGTCACCCGCACGCTGCCGGTCGACGGCACGTTCACCGACGTGCAGCGTCGGGTGTACGACGCCGTCTACGCGGCGCAGTGCGCGGGGATCGAGGCGTGCCGCCCCGGCAACACGTTCAAGGACGTGCACGCCGCGGCGATCCGGGTCATCGCGCAGCACCTGTTCGACTGGGGGCTGCTGCCCGAGGGGGTGGGCGTCGAGGAGACGCTCGCGGAGGAGGGGCAGTGGCACCGGCGCTGGATGGTGCACGGCACGAGCCACCACCTCGGCATCGACGTGCACGACTGCCAGCTCGCGCTGCGCGAGGACTACATGGAGGGCACCCTGGCTCCGGGCATGGTGCTCACCGTCGAACCCGGCCTGTACTTCAAGGCCGACGACGAGCTCGTGCCGGCCGAGCTGCGCGGCATCGGCGTGCGCATCGAGGACGACATCCTCATCACCGCCGACGGCTGTGAGAACCTCTCCGCCGCGCTCCCCCGCACCTCCGCCGACGTCGAGTCCTGGATGGCCGACATCTGGACCCGCTGAACCCCACCCCCGCAACCCCCCTCGCGCTGAACACCCCCCTCGCTGAAAACTGCGTGTCGTGGTCAGAACTGCGGTCCGTGTCGCAGTCCTGACCACGACACGCAGTTTTCACGGTCGTGCAGGTGCCCCGCCGAGGGCGGGTCAGTGGCCGGCGCCCGCGGTGGACTCGCCGGAGCCGGCGCCCTCGGTCTGCTCGAGCACGGCGCAGGCGACGCGGGTGCCGGAGTCGCCGGTGTTCTGCGTCTCCTGGTCGGGGCCGTTCGCCGCGTACCGCTGCGGGATGTTCGCGAAGTTGTCGGGGCCGCTGTGCACCATGAGCGCCGCCCCGTCTCCGTCGAACAGCAGGTCGCTGGTCAGCCGCGAGTTCGTCGACAGCGAGGCGTTGCCGTCGTCACCGACGAGCAGTGACGGCAGATCGCCGGCGTGCTGGCCGTGCTGCGCGCCCTGCCCGGCGAGGTGCCCGCCGGCCGACAGGAACGCCCCCGTCTGCGAGGGGTTGTCCGGCGCCGCCGACTGGCCCTCGCAGCGGCCGACCGAGTGCACGTGCAGGCCCTTGAAGCCGGGCTCGAGTCCGTGCGCGTTGACGATCACGGTGATCCCGGCGTCGCCCTCCGACAACGTCACCGAGCCGACCTCACCGCCTTGGGGATTGACGAGGTTGCCGGTGGCGATCGTCGCTCCGGACTCCCCGGTCGACCCGCCCTCCTCGGCGCCGTGCTGGCCGTAGGCGCCGTCCGTCGGGCGGTTTTCGACGTAGGTCGCGGTGTACCCCGCGTCACCGCAGGCGGCGAGGGCGAACACCCCCACGATGCCGAGCGCGGAAAGGACGTGGCGGCGAGGCTGACGCATGGACGACTCCGGGATCGATGGTGGCGCCGACGCCGGCGCCCACGGCGGACGATTCTGCTGGTGCTAACCCTGTCCGAGCATATGGCGGTACGCAATCCGCGACACGAGTTCACTGGTATCGGATTGTGGCTCGGCCGGCACCGGACGGATCGAACGGGATCGAACGGGACGAACGGCCCGGACGATCGGTCCGACCCGCGCGGCCCCCGTCCAGCTTCCACCCTGCACGACCTCAGCGGCGTCGGAGACAATCGGGGCATGACAACACCTGCCACCCCCGGCGGTCGCGTGCCGATGGAGCGTCTCAGCCTCGAGTTTCCGCGGAGCCTGGCCGTCTACGACTCCTACACCGACGCCCAACGCGCCGTGGACTACCTCTCCGACAAGGAGTTCGCCGTCGAGAACGTGCTCATCGTCGGCACCGACCTCAAGCAGGTGGAGCGCGTCATCGGGCGCCTCACGTGGACGAAGGTGCTCACCGGCGGCCTGCTCACCGGCATGTGGCTCGGCCTGTTCGTCGGTCTGATCTTCTCGCTGGTCACTCCCACCGGCTCCGGCACCGAGTGGCTCGGCGCCGTGCTGCCCGCGGTGCTCACCGGCGCGGTTTTCGGGGCGATCTGGGCCGCGATGGGTTACGTGTTCACCCGCGGGCGCCGCGATTTCACGTCGGTCACCTCGGTCGTCGCCACCAAGTACGAGATCCTCGTCGAGCACCGGGTGTTCGACCAGGCGCGCGACCTGCTCGCGCAGGGCGGCATGAACGCCGGGCTGGCCTCCTCCGCCGGAGCCGCCGGATCGTCGGGAGCCGGTCCGGCCCGCCCGAACCCGTACGAGGGCCGCTACGGCGCCATGCGCGACGACACCCCGGCCCGCTCGGGTGGCCAGACCGACTCCGGCTCGGGCTCGTCGGCCGCGCCGCCGCCCGCAGGTGACGACCGCCCGCGGTACGGCGAGCGACTGCCGGACGACGCGCCGCCTCCGCAGGGCCCCCGCTACGGCGACGGCGGCCCGTCCGCGCCGCCCGACCCGCGCGGCTGACCGACCCGACCGATGGCCGGGATCCTGGCCGAACTCGCCCGCAGCACAGGGGTGGCGGCCGCGTTGCTGCTCGTCGGTGCCGGCGCGGTTCACCTCGTGCGGCGCGCCCGGCTGCGGGCGTTGCTGCGCGCGCACGGGATCGTGCCGCCCCGGCTCGTGCGCCCCGTCGCCGCCGGGCTCGGAGTCGCCCAACTCGCGCTCGGCGCAGCGACCCTCGTCGGCGCGTTCACCGGAGGCGGCACGCTGCGGGCGTCGGCGGCCGCGACCGCGGCCGTGTTCATCGCCTTCACCGGATACCTCGCGGGGTTGGTGGCCACGCGTCCGGGCTCACCGTGCGGCCGCCTCGGCGGCGACGAGCCCGCGGGTGGGTGGAGCATCACCCGGGCCGCCCTCGGCGCGATCGGAGCCGGGGTGCTCGCCGCAGGCGCCGCGCCCCTGGAGCCGGCGGGGTGGGCCGCCGCGGCGCTGCTCGCGGCGATGTCGTGGGCGGTTCCCGCCCTGACTCGCAGCCCTGCCGCCCCCAGCCCCGGGGGCGCGGGAGACTCGGCTCGGCTCAGCTGAGACCCGCGACGAGCAGGGCGGCGGCGAACGCGCCGAGCAGCAGCGGCCGCAGGCGCACGGCGTGGGCGTCGAAGAGGCGGTCCCAGACGCCCGTCTCCAGGCGCAGGCTCGCGGACGTCATGACGAACCTGCCTGCGCCGAAACCGAACCCGGCGACGAGGGCGGCCTGCCAGGGCGCCGCGAGAGCCACGACGAGCAGCAGCACGTAGGGCAGGCCGGAGGTGACGTACGTACGCACGCCGGTGCCCATCTCGAGGCCGAACTCGAAAGGCCCCCAGAAGGGTCCGTGCCGAAACACCGTCTCCGGTACGAGGCGGGCGTTCTGCGGGAGCGCGAGCGAGAACACGCCCACCTCGCGCAGCGCCATGCCGACGAACACGACGGTCACCGCGACGGCCACGAGCGCGTCGGGCAGCACCGGGCGCACCACCGATCCGATCGTGACGAGCGTTGCGGCGCTGAGAATTCCGCCGATGACGAGCCCGAACCCGAAGGCGTATTGGGGGGAACCTCGCCACACGGGCGAGTTCAGCACGACGGCCGAGTTGCGGCTTCAGGTGGAGCCGGAGACGGAGAATCCCGCCACCGTCCCCATCGCCAGATAGGCGAGAATCGCTGCCGCCGAGAGACCCTCGGAGACGGTCGCTCCGGCCGTATCGACGAAGTTGGCCGCGACCAGCCAGCCGACCGCGATCGCGGCGGGCGCGGCGGTGAGCACCGCGCCCGCCAGCGGGTGGGCCCACCGCGCGCGGGGGCCGCGGCTGCGGCGCAGACGTCGCAGCGAGGGCAGGGCGCTCACGACGGGTCAGACCCGGGCTCGGCAGATCGTCAGGTACGTGTACCAGTTGATGCCGAAGTAGCGCACCGACTTCGTGCCGTCGGAGCAGCGGTAGGTGACGCCGTTGATCGTCCATCGCCAGGCGTTACGGGTGCTGGAGGCGCCGCACGCGGTGGAGATCGGCCGGTAGGCGTGCGTCGTGCTCCAGTTGACCCGCACGGTGTCGGCCCGGTGCCACCCGGTCGAGTCGCACAGCGTCGAGCCGATCTCCTGGCCACCGAAGCACGCGCCGGGTTCGCTGACGAACGACCCTGTCGTGTCGCGCTGTTCGTTGTACCCGTTGGGGTAGGCGTCGCGGCAGTCGAGCGCGTCCCAGCCGGTGAGGCCGCTCGGCGAGGTCTCGGCGGCCGCGCCTCGGACCCCGCCGAGCGGCGACCAGCCGAGCACGGTGGCGCCCGCGGTGGCCCCGGCCAGCGCCACACCCTTGAGCACGGTGCGGCGCCGGGCCAACGCGCCGAGCTCGGTCAGGGCGCGCGTTCGGCCGCCGCGCGCGACGCGCGTGTCGTCGGCGTCGTCGGCGAACGGAATGCTGTCGAGTTCCAGGGGCATCGGTCTCTCCTCGGGCGGCAGATCGGGGGGTCGGTAAGAGCTGGGTCGGCGAGCGAGGGATCACCGCGCCGGCTGCGGGCTCCAGGCGCGCACGGCGGCGTCGACGTCGGATTCGTCGGCGGGCAGCCGCAGGTCGCGCACGGTTCCGTCGGGTTCGAGCCACGCGAGCAGCGGCGGCTCGAGGTGGGCCAGCTGCGACCAGGCGCTCTCGTCGCGCAGCACGCGCAGCCTCCGCGGCGGCTCACCCCAGGCGGCCGGCTCCTCGTAGGTGAGCAGCACGAGGTCGACGCCGGCGGGCTCCGGCCCGGACTGCGGCGGCGGCGCGGACCCGATCTGCTGGGCAACTCGCGGGCAAGACCCGGTCTCGGGAACGACCGTGTCGAGCCGTTCGAGCACGAGCCGGCACAACGGACAGGTGCTCGTCGCGACGAGCACGATCGCCGTGCGCCCCGGGCTCACGGTCTCCAGGCGCAGGCCGGGCGCTGGGCCCCCCGAGGTCGCTGGGCCTCCGGCGGGGTCGGTGCGGGTCAGGCCGGTGGCGAGGGCGGCCTGCAAGCGGCTCACCTGGCCGCGCAGCAGACGCACCTCGCGCAACACGGCCGCGAGTGCGAGGTAGAGCACCACGAGCGCCGCCCACTGGACGATGGTCAGCGCGGCGACGGCGCTCATCGAGCACTCACCCGGCGCTCCACGTGACGTCCAGGCTCTGCACCATGTCGAGCAGGGCCTGCTCCGTGATGGCGGCGGGCTCGCTGGCGACGAGTTCGACCACACCGCGCGGGGTTCCGACGATGTACGCGAAATCGTGCGCGCGGTTTCCGCCGCGACCGGGCACCCGGTTGCGCCACACCTCACCGTGCTCGGTGCCCTGCCCTCGCCCTCGGCCGCGGGGCACGAGCCGGTCGGCGTTCGGGGCACCCGGTGCGTCCATCGACGTGAAGTCGTCGGCGACGAACACCACGTGCTCGCTGAGCAGCGACAGCATCGACGCACTCGTGGGCCGCACCCGCATGCCGCGGGGGTTGTCGTCGACGTCGAGGGCGCCGAAGAGTTCGGTGATGCGTTCCCGCGCCGGAGCCGGACCCTCGAAGATCGTCATGAGCTCGTGGTGCTGGCCGAGGAGGCTGGCCGTCGTCGACGCCCCGACGGTGGACACCTTCACCTCGTGGCGTCCGACGAGCACGCGCTGGTGGGTCGCCGAGCCCTCCGCGATGCTCATCGCGAAGTCGTGCGCACCGCGCGGGTGCACCTGGAAGCCCCGGCCCACCGATCCCCCGGCGAACCGCACGCCGCACACATGCGACCCGACGTTCTTGCCCCGCCAGGAGGCGGTGAGCACATTGCCGCTGGGTGCCCTCTTTTGAAATCGAGCCACGAGCCGTCCTCTCTGCTGCGGAATCAGTAGGTGCTGCAGTGGAAGTCACCTTCGACTGCCACTCATACCGCAGACTGGACGGTCGTCCGACAGGGAGCGCTCGCCCGGAGGCGGGGCGGTTTTCACACCGCTACCGAACCCGTCACCCGCCGAGTCGGCCCGACACGACGGCGGCGCCCGCCCCGGATCGAGGGCGGGCGCCGCGGGCGTGTCGGTCTCAGCGCAGCTTGTAGTCCTCGAGCAGGCGCCGGCCGATGATCATGCGCTGGATGTCGGCGGTGCCTTCGCCGATGAGCAGCATCGGGGCCTCGCGGTAGAGCCGCTCGATCTCGTACTCCTTGGAGTAGCCGTAGCCACCGTGGATGCGGAACGAGTCCTCGACGACCTGCGCGCAGTACTCGCTGGCGAGGTATTTGGCCATGCCGGCCTCGAGGTCGTTGCGCTGCCCCTTGTCCTTCATGCGGGCGGCCTTGACCATCATCTGGTGGGCGGCCTCGACCTTGGTGGCCATGTCGGCGAGGCGGAACAGCACGGCCTGGTGGTCGGCGATCTTCTTGCCGAACGTCTCCCGCTGCTGGGCGTAGGCGATGCCGAGTTCGAAGGCCCGGCGCGACAATCCGCAGGCGCGGGCGGCGACGTTGACGCGGCCGACCTCGACGCCGTCCATCATCTGGTAGAAGCCCTTGCCCGGCTCCCCGCCGAGAATCTGGGCCGTCGTCGTCTGGTGCCCCTCGAAGACGAGCTCGGTCGTGTCGACGCCCTTGTAGCCCATCTTTTCGATCTTGCCGGGCACGGTGACGCCCTGGGCGGTCTGGCCGAAGCCCGGCTCCTTCTCGATGAGGAAGGTCGTCATGTTCTTGTAGACCGAGTCGGCCCCGGTGTCGGTCTTGACGAGCACCGCCACGAGGTTGGCGCTGCCGCCGTTGGTCAGCCACATCTTCTGGCCGTTGATCGTCCACGAATCGCCCTCGCCGGCAACGGCCTTGGTCTTGATGCCGGAGACATCGGAGCCGCACCCGGGTTCGCTCATCGAGAACGCGCCGCGGATCTCGCCGTGCGCCATCTTCGGCAGGTACTTCTGCTTCTGCTCCTCGGTGCCGTGCTGCAGGAGCATGTACGCGACGATGAAGTGGGTGTTGATGATGCCCGAGACGCTCATCCAGCCGCGGGCGATCTCCTCGACGGTCAGCGCGTAGGTGAGCAGCGACTCCCCCAGGCCGCCGTACTCCTCGGGGATCATCAGGCCGAAGATCCCCATCTCCTTCATGCCCTCGACGATGTCGGTGGGGTATTCGTCCTTGTGTTCCAGGTCGGTGGCGACGGGGATGATCTGCTCCTCGACGAACTCCCGGACGAGCTTGACGAGCTCGCCCTGTTCCTCGGTCAGTCCGTCCGTCTGCTGCAAGCGGGACATGCCAGCCACCCTTCGATGCGTGGTCGATGCGGTCTGTGCTCAGTATGCCGAACGGGCGGCGCCGCCACAGGCCAACGGCACAGCAGGCGGGCTCGGTCGGCAGATGCCGTGTCAAAGGTCACGGGCGCTCGCGCGCCGCGTGCGTCACACTCTGTGGTCAAGCGACGGAGAGTGCGCGTCACCAGCGTCAGCGAAGCCGCCGCCGACGACCGCGGTTCGGTCGAATTCACGGGAAGGACAGCCGATGTCGCCATCACACGCCACCCTGCACTTCCAGGCCTGCGCCCCCGCCACGGCGCCCGTGCCCGACAAGGCGCCGGCGGGCCGAGGTTCGGTTGCGCCCCTGCGCGCCCGACCCGATCGGCACGATCAGGCGCGCACCAGCCTCGCCCGCGACCGCGCCCGCTTCGCCGCCGGCCGACTCGAGTCGGCCGGCCGCTGACCGCGCCAATCTCACATCTCGTTGACTCGCCTCGTCACCGCCCGATAGGAGACGAAGCGAGGAGTGGAGGTGAGCGGTGCCCGTCATCGTGGTCGGCCGTACGGGCGGTTGGGTGGACCGGCTCCGGGCGTACCGGGTCACCTGCAACGGCGTGAGCTACCGGCTTCCCGCGAACCGCTCGGTCCGGTTCGACCCGACGCATGGGCGGGTCGATGTGCGGGCCGAGATCGACTGGGTGCGGCCGGCGGTGTGGACCGGTGACGTGGAGGCCGAGCAGCACCTGCTCATCCGCCCCCACCACGTCGCCGCGGGCATGTTCGGTGCCGGGGAGTACCTGCAGATCGTCCCGTGCCGTGCCGAGGACATCTCCGCCCCGATGCCCCCGGAGACGGTACGCCCGGCCCGCGCTTTCCCGTCTCCCCGGCTCGCCCTGCTGCGCGTGGTGCTCGGCGTCGTCGGCCTCCTGGCGGTGCGACAGGTGCCGGGTGCGACCGATCTCGGCCCGCTGCCGAGCCTGCTCGTCGCGCTGGTGTTCCTGGCCTTGCTGGGGTTCACCCTCCACGCCGTGGGGCTCCTCGTGCAGTCGCGGCGCGCGGCCCGGGTCGACGCCCGCGGCTGACCGGCGGCTACACCGGCTCGCCGAACGTCCTCCAGCGCCCACCAGGGTCGCCCCCACCCACGTCCCTCGAAACTGCGTGTCGTGGTGAGAACTGCGACACGAACAGCAGTCCTGACCACGACACGCAGTTCTCACGGTCGTTGGACGGGGCTCACGGTCGGTGGGTGGGCCAGGTGGTGATGGCCTGCACGTACTGGGCGCGCTCGTACTCGCCCGGGTTCTCCACGGAGTCGGCCCGCATGCTGCCGGTGAGCTGGCGCACGGACTCGTACTCGTGCTCGACGAGCCAGGCGTGCACGTCGCGCAGCAGCGTGGCAATCAGCCCCGGTCCGTGGGTGAGCACCGCGGAGGTGGTCATCGCGACGTTCGCGCCGACGAGCAGCGCCTTGATGACATCGGAGGCCGAATGCACGCCGCCGGTCGCGGCCAGCGACAGCTCGGGCAGCTGGCTGCGCAGGATGGCGATCCAGCGCAGCCGCAGCCGCAACTCGTCCGGCGTCGAGAGCGCGACCTTCGGCACGACCTGCAGCTCGTCGAGGTCGATGTCGGGCCCGAGAAAGCGGTTGAAGAGCACGAGCCCGTCGGCGCCGGCGTCACGGGCGCGCCTGGCGAAGTGCGACAGCGACAGGTAGTTGTTGCTGAGCTTGACCGCCAAAGGCACCCCGACCGCGCCCTTGACCTCCTCGATGATCCGCAGGTACCGGTCCTCGACGTCGGCCGCGCTCTGTCGCGGATCGGCATTGACCGCATAGGGATTGAGCTCGATGGCGTCCGCGCCGGCGTCGGCCATGAGGGTCGCGTACCGGGCCCACCCGCCGGGGCGTTCGGCGTTGACGCTGGCGATGACCGGCACGCTGAGCGAGTCCTTGGCCTCCTCGACGAGCCGCACGTGGGAGTCGGGCCCGTACCCCGACGTGTCGACCTCGCTCAGCGGCGCGGAGTCGAACTCGGCGAAGCCGTCCCCGACGTCCATGAGGTCGAGCGCGGCGAGCTCCTCGGCCTCCACCTCCTCCTGGAAGAGGCTGGGCAGCACGACGGCCGAGGCGCCGGCCTCCTGTAGGGCGAGCATCGTCTCGACGGTGCGGGTCAGCGGGGAGGCGGACGCGACGACGGGCCCGGACAGGCGCAGCCCGAGGTAGTCGACGCCCAGGTCCGGCTGCGTGGGGGTGCCCATCACGACTCCTGCGGATCGCTCGACTCGGCGGGCAGCGCCCGCTCCAACCCGGCGAGTTGGCTGTAGTAGCGCCACCGTTCGTCGACGTCGGCCTGGGCCAGGTCGAGCAGGGCGGCGGCGCGCTCGGGGTGGCTGCGGCGCAGCATCGCGAACCGGGCCTCGCCGTCCATGAACGTCGACACCGGCGTGCTCGGCGCCTTGGAGTCGAGGTGGAACGGGTGCGCGGCGCCGTCGGCCGTCGGCCGGTAGCGGTACAGCGGCCAGTACCCGCTGGCGACGGCGTCGCCCTGGTGGCTCATCGACGTCTCCATGTCGATGCCGTGGGCGATGCACGTGCTGTAGGCGATGATCAGGCTCGGGCCCGGCCACGCCTGCGCCTCGAGCAGCGCCCGCACGGTCTGCTGCTGGTTGGCGCCGAGCGCGATCTGCGCGACGTAGACGTCGCCGTAGGCCTGGGCGATGAGCCCGAGGTCCTTGCTCGTTGTCGCCTTGCCGGCCGCGGCGAACTTGGCGGCTGCCGCCCGCGGGGTCGCCTTCGAGGCCTGGCCGCCGGTATTGGAGTACACCTGCGTGTCGAGCACGAGCACGTTGACGTTGCGGCCGCTGGCCAGCACGTGGTCGAGGCCGCCGTAGCCGATGTCGTAGGCCCACCCGTCTCCGCCGATGATCCAGATCGACTTGTCGACCAGCTCGTCGGCCAGGCTGCGCAGCGAATCCGCCTCGGCGCCGGTCACGCTCGCGAGCAGCTCCTTGAGCCGGGCCACCCGCTCGCGCTGGGCCGCGATGCCGCCCTCGTCGCTCTGGTCGGCGCCCAGGATCTCCTCGACGAGCGCCGGGCCGTCGGGCCCGAGCTCGTCGCGCACGGCGGTCAGGTAGCGGCGGGCCTCGGAGTTCTGCTGCTCCCACGCCAGCCGCATGCCGAGGCCGAACTCGGCGTTGTCCTCGAAGAGGCTGTTGCTCCAGGCGGGTCCGCGCCCGGCGGCGTTCGTCGTGTAGGGCGCGGTCGGCAGGTTGCCGCCGTAGATCGAGGAGCAGCCGGTGGCGTTGGCGACGACCATCCGATCCCCGAACAGTTGTGTCAACGTCTTGATATAGCCGGTCTCACCGCAGCCCGAGCAGGCCAGCGAGAACTCGAACAGCGGCTCCAGTTGTGCCACGCCCTTGACCTGGTCGTGGCGCACCGCGGTTCGGTCGACCTCGGGGATCGACAGGAAGAAGTCGTAGTTGTCGCGCTCGGTCGACACATGCTCGCGCCGCGGTTCGAGGTTGATCGACTTGTGTTTCACCTCGGTCTTCGAGCGCGCCGGGCACACGTCGACGCACACGCCGCAGCCGGTGCAGTCGTCGGGGGCGACCTGCACGATGAGCCGGTGGTCCTTGAGGCGGCGGTCGGCGTACCGCTTGTGCTGCAGCGTGTCCGGCGCCCCGTCGAGGGCCTCTTGTGGCATCACCTTGATACGGATGGCGGTGTGCGGGCAGACGATCGCGCACTTGCCGCAGTCGATGCACAGGCTCGGGTCCCAGATGGGGATCTCCGGGGCGATGCCGCGCTTCTCGTAGCGCGAGGTGCCGGTCGGCCACGTGCCGTCGACCGGCATGGCGCTGACCGGCAGGCGGTCGCCCTCACCGCGCAGCATGAGCGCGGTGACCCGCCGCACGAAGTCCGGGGCGTCGTCGGGCAGCGGTGGCATCCGGTGGATCTCGCTGTCGGCCTCGGCCGGCACGACGAGCGGTTCGAGCGCCGCGATCGCCGAGTCGATCGCGGCGAAGTTGCGTTCGACGATGACGCGCCCCTTGGCCCCGTAGGTCGCCTCGATCGCGGCCTTCATCCGCGGCACCGCCTCGGTCTCGGGCACGACGCCGGAGAGGTAGAAGAAGCAGGGCTGCATGACGGTGTTGATGCGCCGCCCCAGCCCGGCCGCGCGGGCCACAGCGCCGGCGTCGACGAGGTGCACGCGCAGCCCCCGGTCGATGATGAGTTGCTGCACCTCACGGGGCAGTTCGTTCCAGGTGCCGGCTCCGTAGGGGCTGTTGAGCAGCACCGTCGCGCCCGGCTTGGCGACGTCGAGCGTGCGCATCTGGGCGAGGATGTCGAACTGGTGCACGGCGACGAAGTCGGCCTCCTCGACGAGGTAGGCCGAGTTGATCGGGGCGTCCCCGAACCGCAGGTGGGAGACGGTGACAGCCCCCGACTTGCGCGAGTCGTAGACGAAATAGCCCTGGGCGTACCGGCCCTCGTCGGCGCCGATGATCTTCACCGAGTTCTTGCTCGCGCCGACGGTGCCGTCGGAGCCGTAGCCGTAGAACACGGCCCCCAGCGAGCGCGGCGCGATGCGGTGTTCGTCGTGCACGGCCAGCGACAGGTGCGTGACGTCGTCGGTGATGCCGACGGTGAACCGCGGCTTGGGCCGGTCGGCGGCGAGTTCGGCGAACACGGCGCCGGCCATCGCGGGGGTGTACTCCTTGCTCGAGAGACCGTAGCGTCCGCCGATGACCAGCGGCTGGCCGTGCTCGAAGCGCGCGGGGTCGGTCGTCAGCGCGAGCACGACGTCCTGGTGCAGCGGTTCGGCGGGCGCACCCGGCTCCTTCGTGCGGTCGAGCACGGCGATGCGGCGCACGGTGGGCGGCAGGGCGTCGAGCAGTTCGCCGGTCGGGAACGGCCGGTACAACCGGACCACCGCGACGCCGACCTTCTCACCGGCCGAACGCAGTTCGTCGACGACCTCGGTGGTGGTGCCGTAGCCGGAGCCCATGATGACGACGACCCGCTCGGCGTCCGGGGCGCCGTGGTAGTCGACCAGGTGGTACTCGCGTCCGGTGCTCGTGGCCAGCTCGGCGAAGCACTCGGCGACGACGCGCGGCGCGGCGGCGTAGAAGGGGTTGGCGGCCTCGCGGGCCTGGAAGAAGACGTCGGGATTCTGGGCGGTGCCGCGCAGCACGGGCGCGTCGGGGGTCAGGCCCCGCGCGCGGTGGGCCAGCACGTCCTGCTCGGGCACGAGGGCCCGCATGTGGTCCGGCTCCAG
>JBDIAM010000075.1:0-12438 GCA_039812445.1 Piscicoccus intestinalis
GGCGTCGGTCGCCGACGTCGCGTTCACAGCCACACCTCCCGCTCGTTGCCGGTGATCGGGCCGAACACGCGCAGCGCGTACTGGCCGAGCCGGCTCGTGGCTCCCCGGAACCACAGCTCGTCGGGCCGGGGCGTGCCGAGGACGTCGCTCAGCGGCGCGCGCTCCCCGTAGGCGACGACGTGCGCGGGGGTGTCCTGTTCGCCGGGGATGCCCTTGAATTCGTCGGTCTCCCAGGCGTAGCGGGCCTTGTCGTCGGCGGTGCGCACGTCACCGTCTCCGAACCCCTGGGCCCAGGCGGCGGAGGTCTTGGGAGACAGCGGGATCGGCTCGCGCATGCCGCGGGCCCGCACGTCGACGAGCTGATCGAGCCAGGCCAGCGCCGCCTCGGCGTCGAGCTGCCCGTGATAGACCCGCACCGGCGACTTCACCCAGCGGCCGCGGCTGCGTCGGCCCTTGTGCCCGATGACGTGGCTGGAGGCGAACGGATCGCCGGTGGCGGCGAGCACGAGCGCGGTGAGCCACGACGCGAGCCGGTGCTTGGCGGCGATCGTCGAGTAGGTGACGGTGAGCGCGCTGAGGCTGGGAAAGTACGGCACGATGCCGCCGACCGTGCCGACGAGGCGCCGGCCGCTGGGCAGCGCGAGGTCGACGTCGCGCGACTCGAAGCGCACCGGTTCACCCGGGTCGGTCACCCGCAGCTGGGTGCGCACCCCCGCCGCGAGCGCCTGCGCCTTGGCGGACTCCTCCGCGAGCACCCGCTCGCCGAGCGTGTGCGGTGGCAGCTCGCCGCGCCAGATCTCCTCGCGGCCCAGGTCGTCGGCCGTGCGACCGGCGAGCAGACCGTCGAGCAACCGGCTCCCGATGCCCCAGCGGGCCAGGCCGTCGGGGTCGAGTGGGATGCCCTCGACGCGCTCCTCCGGCTCGTCGGGCAGCACGATGCCGAGCCGGCCGCGCAGGAACGCCCCGACCGGGTTGGCGAAGAACCGCTGCAGGTCGAGCAGGTCGACGTCGTCGCCGGGTTCCTCCGGCAGCACGTCGGTGAGCAGCGCGGCGGGCTCGGTGCGCTCGGCGACCAGCGCGCGACCGCCGAGCAGCGCCACCGGGTCGTAGCTGAACGGCTCGCCGTCGAAACGGAGCCCGACCGCGGCCGAATCGTGCCCGGCGAGCGCCCCCGTCGTGCCCGCATCGAGCTCCGCCGCCTCGAATGCCGCAGTCTCGAGCGCCGCCGCCTCCTGCGGGTCGGCCCCGCCGAGGTTGCGGGGGTCGTAGGGCTGCAGCGGATGGTGGGTGACGAGCCGCTGCACCGGCTTCCCGGAGGCGGTGACCCGGGCCTGGTCGATGAGCTCACCGAGCGGCACGGCCGGCGGTCGGGGAGCCCCGGTGTGTTCGTCGGCGCCGGTGTAGGTGACGACGAGGGTCTGGCGGGCGGCCATCACCGCGTCGAGGAGGAGCTGGCGGTCTTCGGAGCGGGGATCCCGTTCGCCGGTGACGGGCCGGCGGGCCAGGGCGTCGTCGCCCGCGGGGGTGCTCGTGCGCGGGAAGACCCCGTCGTCGAGGCCGACGAGGCAGATGACGCGGTGCGGCACCGAGCGCATCGGCACCATCGTGCACACCGTCAGCGTGCCGGTGCGGAAGTTCGACCGGGTCGGCCGCCCCTCCCGGTGCTCCTCCAGCAGCGCCGCGACGTCGGCGAGCCGCAGCGTCGGGGTGGCGGTGCCGCGCGCGGCCGCCTCGACGCGGGCCAGTTCGCGATTCATCGCGGCGACCTGCCACGCGTCGCGCCGGGGGGTGTCGGTGAGGTCGAGCACGCCGCGACGCAGCGCGCTCATCCACTCGCCGGGGGTGCGGCACTCGCCGAGTCGCCGCAGGGTGGCGCCGAGGCGCTCGACGAGCTCGGCGAGGCGACCGGCGAGGTCGATGTCGCCGCTGTCGAGGTCGTCGAGCGCGAGCACCGACCCCAGGTGCGTGACCTCCTGCCCGTCGAGGGCCGCCCCGACGACGACCCGGTCGATCCCCGACCGCCACGTGTTCTGTGCGATGTTGTGCAGCCCGAACACCTCGCGGGCGGCGGCGTCGAGACCCCAGCGCACCTGCGCGGCCTCGACCCACGCGGCGACGCGCTCCAGGTCGTCCTCGTCGAAGCCGAACCGGGCGCGCACGGCGGGCTCCCGGCTCAGATCGAGCACCTCACCGGCGGTGAGCCGCGCGCCGGCGAACTCGACGAGGCGAGCGGCGAGGGCGAGCAGCGGGTTGGTCTCCTGCGGCGCGCGGTCGGCGAGGCTGACCCGCAGCCCGTGCGCGGGATGGGCGGTGTCGAGGTGGTCGCGCACGACCTCGCCGAGCCCGAAACCGGCGTGGACGAGCGGCGCGTACGCGTCGATGTCGGGACACATGACGAGCACGTCCCGCGGTTCGAGCCTCGGGTCGCGTTGCAGCAGGTCGGCCAGCACGTCGCGGACGACGTCGACCTGGCGGCCGCGCCCGTGGCACGCGTGCACCTGCAGGCTGCGATCGAGCGGATCGAGGTGACGCGCCGCGACGTCGGCGTGGTCGGGTTCGTGGTCGGTGCGGATGTCGTGCTGCAGCCACCCGAGCAGCGTCGTCGGTGCCGGCTCGGTCTCGGTCGCCGCGGGCCGCTCGTCGCCACCGGCGAGCGCGAGCGTGCGTTGCAGTTCCCGCGCGTCGCGCCCCAGGGAGGCCAGCAGCGGGTGCCGCACGAGCAGCGCCGTCCGGTCTTCGTCGCGGGGCACGGGACCGGCGGCGGACTCGGCGGCGAGGCGCTCCCACGCCGCGGGGGAGGCCTGCGGCAGCCACAGATGCACGTCGCGGTGCCGCCCCAGCGCGGCGAGCACCTGCAACTCGCTGCGGGCGATCCGGGTGTGCCCGAACAGCGACAGCCGCCCGGGCAGGTCGAGACCCTCAGGCTCGGCGCCGGACCCGAGCCGCGCGAGCACGTCGGCGAGCCGCTCGTCGGGAGCCGGTGCCGCGACCCGGCCCAGCACCTCCCGCCACAGCCGCGGCTGCCAGGCGAGGTCGGCGTCGAGCACACCGCCGAGCCCGTCGCCCTCGCCGCCGAGCCGCCAGTCGGTGAGCATCGCCGGGCGCTGCTGGGCGTAGGAGGTGAACAGCGTGGCCAGCCGCCGCGCGACGGCGAGGCGTCGCCCGCGCCGCAGGTCGCGTTCGGACTCCGCGAGCGCGCGATCCTCCCCGAGGTGGGCCGCGAGCACGCGGGCCCACGGCTGCGTCAGGCACGCGTCGACCGCCTCCAGCACCGGCCACATGAGTTGCGCCGGGTGCCAGGGGTCGTCGCGGTCGACGCCGAGCACGAGCGCGACGAGCGAGTGTGGCGACAGGAACCGGATGCCGGCCGTGACCCCGTCGGAGCGCCCCGGTCGGGCCCCGAGCCGGTGCGAGAGCCGCTGCGCCAGCCACCGCTCGACCCCGCGGGCCGGCACCGCGACGACCTCCTGCGCGAAGGGGTCGGGCACCGGCTCCGCGAGCAGCGCCGCGAGACCATCGGCCAGATGGTCGCTCGCGGTCGCCCGGTGCACGGAGAAGGTCACGCGCCCAACCCTAGACACGACCGCCGACAAGGTCGGGACGCCTTGCGGCACAACCCCCTCCACTGAATCTCACCCTCGCTGAGAACTGCGAGTCGCGCTCAGGACTGCAGTTCGTGCCGCAGTTTCGACCGTGACACGCAGTTCTCAGGGACGTTGGGGAAGTTGGGGTGCGCTTACTGCATCTACTGTATATAGTGTCTATATACAGAAGGGAGGGGAGATGCGGATCATCATCGCGAACACCTCGGGGCAGCCGATCTACGAGCAGATCGCGACGCAGATCAGGGCGGCGATCCTCGCGGGTGAGCTCGCGGAGGGGGAGCAACTGCCGTCGATTCGGGGGCTCGCGCGCGACCTGCGGGTGTCGGTCATCACGACCACGCGCGCCTACTCCGACCTTGCGGCAGAGGGGTTCATCGCCAACGTCCAGGGCAAGGGCGCGTTCGTGCTGCCCCGAGACAGCGACCTCGTGCGCGAGCACATCGTCAGCGAGGTCGAACGCCACCTCGGCGCCGCCATCGACGCGGCCCGCCTCGGGCGCCTCACCGACGACGATGTGCGCGCCAGCCTCGACGCGCTCCTCAACGCCGCCGAGAGCGACGCGAACGAGACCACCACCAGCCAGAGCTCGACACGACAGGGAGGCACGACATGAACGCGGCACTGCGGTCGCATCCCGTGGCCGACCCGACCTGCGCACTGCAGATCCGGGGGCTGCGCAAGCACTTCGAGACCTTCACCCTCGACGGCATCGACCTCGACGTGCCGCGCGGCTACGTCGTCGGCCTGGTCGGGGCCAACGGTTCGGGCAAGACGACGACGATCGGCGCCGCCATCGGCACGGTTGTACCGGACGAAGGACACATCGCGATGCCGCCGATGGATCGCGTCGGGGTCGTGCTCGACACCCCGTACTTCCTGCCCGACTGGACGCCGGTCGCCATAGAACGGGCCGTGCGCCCGTTCTACTCGGCGTGGTCGCCGGAACGCTACCGCAGCCTGCTCGCCCGGCTCGGCGTGCCGACGGGCTCCACGTTGACGGACATGTCGCGCGGCGCGGGCATGAAGTTGCAGCTGGCGGTCGCGCTCGCGCACGACCCCGAGTTGCTCCTGCTCGACGAGCCGACCTCCGGGCTCGACCCGCTCGCCCGCGACGAGTTCGTCGACCTCATCGCCGAGTTCGTGCAGGACGAGGGCCATGGCGTGGTGTTCTCCACGCACATCACCAGCGACCTGGAACGCATCGCCGACTACGTCGCGGTGCTCGACCGCGGCCGGCTGCTCACCAGCGCCCCCACGCAGGAACTGCTCGCCGGCTACCGCCTCGTGCGCGGTGGCCCCGACGACCTCACCGACGCGATGCGCGCGTCGATCTACGGACTGCGCGAACACGGAGCTGGTTTCGAGGGCCTGGCGCTCGCGCACGAGGCCGACGGTTGGAGGGGCGGCCTCGTGCGCGAGCAGCCGACGCTGGATCAGATCGTCGTCGGCGTCGCCAAGGGGAGGCGGTCGTGACCGCGGCCCCGACGAGCACCAGCGAGCCCTGGCCGCCGTCGATTCGACGCGTCGCCGAGCTCGACTGGCACGGCCGCGAATCCGGCGTGGTCGGCTCGACCTTGGTCATCCTGCCGCTGTTCGCGGTGCTCGCGGTCCGCTTCGACCTCGTCGCGGTCATCGCCGGCGTGTTCGTCGCGAGCGGCCAGTCGTTCCTGCTGCGGGTGTGGGCGATCGACGAACGATCCGGCGGCGCGCACCTGCGCCACGTGCTGGGGATACCGCGGCGCACGGTCGTCCGGGCGCGCTACGCCGTCGCGGCGCTGCTCACCCTTACGCTCACCGCCCTGTCGCTGGCGTGCGTCGCGCTCGCGGGCCTGGTGCTCTCGCGCGCCATCGATGAGGCCGTCTTCGGCGTCCTCATCTGCGGCGTCGGCTTCGCGCTCGTCGCGTGCGTGCTCATCCCCGTGCGCGTCCGCTGGGGCGCAGGCTGGGCCGTCGCGTCGATGCTGGCCACCATCGCGGCGGCCGTCGCGGTGAGCATCCTCGCCGCCACCCTGGCGGGCGTCGAGAGTGGCGTCGGCTACGCGACAGCGAGCCTCCTCACCCTCCTCGCATTCGTGCTCGGGGCCGCGCCCTTCTCCTACACCCTCACCCGACGTTGGTACGACTCGAAGGATCTGTGATGGTCAAGGCTCTTGTACTAGACATCCGCATCAACTCCGCCCAGCACGTCGTTGTCGGCACACTGACGCTCATCGTGTTGCTCGTCTGCGCCGCGTTCGGGGTCCTCACCCCGTTCTGGCTGTTCGTGGCCATGTGGCTCGGCGGCCTCAGCGCGGCGCACCGCGACCTGCGCCGCCTCGGCGACATCGCTCGACTGCAGAGCGTGCTCGGCGTGCCCCGCGCGGAGGCGGTCCGGGCCCGCTACCTGAGCCTGGCCGGGGCGGCCGCGCTCCTCCTCGTCGCCACCGGCGTCGTCGCGGGCCTGTGGTACGCCCTGGGGCGGGACCTGTCGACGGCCCTCGTCGTGCCGCCGCTCGCGGCAGCGATCGTCGCGGTCTGCGCGGTCCGGCTCACGCTCGGCTACTGCGCCTCGCCGGCGTGGCAGCAGGGCGTGACAGCAACGCTCGTCGGGCTCGTGATGAGTATCGGGCTCCTGCCGTTCCTGGGCGGCGCCGACCTGACCGACTCCACCCGCGGCCTCGTCGGCCTGCTCTACGACGGGGCGGTGCCGCTCGCGCTCGTGCTCGCCCTCGCCGCGCTCGCGGCCCTGCTCATCGGGTACCGATTTGCCGCCGCCGCCCACGCCCGCACTGATCTGTGACACTCACTGACCGGCGCATCCGCGAGCTGCCGACACCCTGGTCGTCGACCAGTGGGGGTCTATGGCCGGGCTCCGGCCGGCGCGTACGCCGCGTAGCTGACGGTGCCGAAAACCCGCGCGTCGACCCGCTCCAGGCCGTCGCAGGCCCACCCGTCGGGAAACAGGCGCCGGCCGCGCCCCTGCACGACCGGGTAGGTGAACAGGCGGAACTCGTCGACGAGCCCGGCTCCGATGAGCGCGTGACACAGCCGGATGCTGCCGGTGACGACCACGTCGCGCCCCGGCAGCTCGCGCAGCCGGCCCGCCTCGGTCACCGGGTCGCCGCGCAGCACGGTCGTGTTCGCCCAGCCCGGATCGTCGAGCGTCGAGCTGACGACGTACTTGGGCACCGCGTTGAGAAAGTCGGTGATGCCGGTGGCGTCGTCGGTCTGCTCCGGCCAGAAGCCGCGAAAGTCCTCGAACGTCTGCCGGCCGAGCAGCACCGCGTCGCAGCGTTCGTCCTGCTCGTGGTTGAGCGCGAGCAGCTCTTCGTCCTGGGCGGTGGGGTCGAACCAGTCGCCGAGCATCTCGGCGGCCCCGTCGACGGTCAGGTTCTGGGTGACGACCAGTCGCATGGCTCTCCTTCGTGTTGTCGCGTGTGTCGGTATCGACCGGTGACTCGCCCCGCACTCATCGGCCGGACCGCGCCCGGGCCGGTCCACTCCACGACGGGTCGTGGGGCATCGGCCCCATGGGATCCGCGAGGCGAGGGTCGCCGCCACCGGGTGCCAGCGCGCGGGCGATGGCCGCACGCAGCGACAGCAACCGGTGCCCGGGCGGCAACAATGCCTCGACGAAGTCGTCGTCCCCGCACACCATGTTGTGCCTCAGGCTCGACACAAGTGTGCGCACGGTCGAGGGCGGCGCGTCGGTCACGGCGGACAGCACCCGCCCGGCTAGCTCGACCGGCACGAGCGGCACCCGAACGCGCGGCCGCGGCGGCCCGCCGGTGGCGCGAGCGATCAGGTCCATGAGCTCCGAATAACGGAGCCGGTCCGGCCCGCCCACGTCGAACGACCGGGTCTCGGTCGCCACCGTCAGGGCCCCGATCAGCGCGGCCAGCACGTCGACGACCGCGATCGGTTGTACCAAGGAGTCGGTCCATTCGGGAACGACCCGCACCGGCAGCCGATCCCGGGCGCTCGCCTGCCGCGCGATCTCGAACGACGTCGAGCCGCTGCCGATCACCACCGCCGCCCGCAGCGTCACGACCGTGGCCGACGCCGCCGACAGGATGCGTTCGACCTCGAGCCGCGAGGCGATGTGCGCCGACAACTGCTCTTCGGGCACCGGCGGCACGAGCCCGGACAGGTACACGACCCGCGTCACGCCCGCCCGCCGCACGGCCCGGGTCAGGTTTCGCGCGGCCGCCCGGTCGGTCTCCGCGAAGTCGAGACCGCCCATCCCGTGCACAAGGTAGTAGACCGCGTCGACGCCCGCGCAGGCCGCCTCGACGAGGGCGGGAACCGCGGCCTCGACGTACACCGTCTCCACCTGCTCGGCCCACCACGCGTCCGGCAGCCGCTCGCCGCGCCGGGTGACCCGCACCGTGTGCCCGGCCCGCAGCAGTTCGGGCACGAGCCGTCCGCCGATGTACCCGCTGGAGCCGGTGACGAGCACTTTCACCCGCGACCTCCGTTCGACTCGGCGGGCGCGCACACGCCCCATGCCTCGACGGTACGGAGGCCGGCGGTGCGGCGCATGACGCGGCGCGCTTACCGTGGCCGGGTGACCCACCGCCCGCTGCTCGTGCTCGTGCACGGCACCCGTTTCGACACCCGCGAATGGAACGGTTACGCCGAGCTGATCCCGGAGGCCGACCTGCGGACCGTCGACCTGCCCGGTCACGGCACGCGCGCCGGCCGCCCCTACTCCACCGACGCCGCGGTCGCGATCATCGAGGAGGCGGTCGGGCGGGCGGAGCCGGGACGCCTGGTCGTCCTCGCCGGTCACAGCCTCGGCGGCTACGTCAGCGCCGCCTACGCCCACCGCCACCCGGGTGACCTTGCCGGGCTCGTGCTCATCGGCGCGACCGCCGACCCCTCCCGGCACCCGCGCCTGACGCGCCTGTACACCGGTTTCGCGGGCCTGTTGCCGCGGGTCGGCGCCGACCGCATGAGCCGGTTCGCCAACGGCGTCATGCGCCGCCTCGGCACGTCGGCCGACGACCTTCCGGACGCCACCGGATACGCCGTGACCCCCGACGCCTGGGCCGCCGTCGTCGCGCAGGCCCGCGCCGACCAGCTCACCGACGTGACGTGCCCGATCTTCCTCGTCGCCGGGCAGTTCGACCAGCTCGGCATCGACCTGCGCACCTACGCGCGGTCCTGCCGCGACCCGCGCGTGCGGGTCATCCCGCGCGCCAGCCACCTCGCCCCGCTGACGCACCGCGACCAGGTCGCCGCCGTGCTGCGGGAGGCCGTGTCGGAGGCCGCCGCAGCGAGATAGGAGCGGCGGCTCGGATCGATCCCGATGAGAACTTCAGTCTCTGGTGACCTCGCTGACCCGGCCGTTCTCGACGTGCCAGCGACGGGTCAACCGCACGGTCTCGAGCATGCGCCGGTCGTGGGTGACGAGCAGGATGGTGCCGTCGAATGTGTCGAGCGCTTGCTCCAACTGCTCGATGGCCGGCAGGTCGAGATGGTTGGTCGGCTCGTCGAGCACGAGCAGGTTCACGCCGCGAGCCTGCAGCAGCGCCAGGGCCGCTCGGGTGCGCTCCCCGGGCGAGAGCGTCGCGAACGGCCGGTTGACGTGATCCCCGGCCAGGCCGAACTTGGCCAGCAGCGTGCGCACGTCGGCGTCCGAGAACGATGGTAATTCTGCCGCGAAGACGCGGGTCAAACTCCCACCGTCTTCGGCAGTCGAGCCGACCCTCGGGTGTTCCAGGGCCGCGCGCGCCTGATCGACCTCGCCCACGAGCACCCGCGACCCCAGCGACGACGACCCGGCGTCCGGCGCGATCCGCCCGAACAACAGACCGAGCAGCGTCGTCTTGCCCGAGCCGTTCGGTCCCGTGATGGCCACCCGATCTCGCAGGTCGAGCTGCAGATCCACCGGCCCGAGCGTGAAATCGCCGCGACGCACGAGCGCGCCCCGGGCGGTCGCGACCACGTCGCCCGACCGGGGCGCCGCCGCGATCGAGAACTGCAGTTGCCATTCCTTGCGGGGCTCCTCGACCACGGTCAAGCGCTCGATCATCCGGTCGGTCTGCCGCGCCTTCGCCGCCTGCTTCTCCGACGTGGCGACGTTGTGGTGCCGGATGAACTTGTCCTTCTCGCCGCGCCGCGCCGCCCGCGAGTTGGCGGTGCGCACGCCCTTGTCCATCCAGGCGCGCTGCATCCGCGCCCGTTCCTGCAACTGCGCGCGCCGAGCGGCGTACTGCTCATAGACCTCCCGCGCGTGCCGACGGGTGATCGAGCGTTCCTGCAGGTACGCGTCGTAGCCGCCGGAATACGTCGCCACGCGCTGCAGGCTGCGATCGATCTCGATGACGGACGTGACGGTGCGGGAAAGGAACTCGCGATCATGGCTGACGAGCACGACGGGTGCGTCGAGGCCGAGCACGAAATCCTCCAGCTGGTCGAGGCCGTCGACGTCGAGGTCGTTGGTCGGCTCGTCGAGCAGGTAGGCGTCGTAGCGCGACAGCAGCAGGGCCGCGAGCCCGACGCGCGCCGCCTGCCCGCCGGACAGGCTCGACGTCGCGCGGTCGAGATCGACGCTCAGGCCGAGCCGGTCGGCGACCTCTTCGAGGCGCTCGTCGAGGTCGGCGCCGCCCAGATGCAGCCAGGTCTCGAGCGCGTGCGCGTAGCGCGCGTCGGCCCGGGCGCTGCGGCGCTCGTCGGCCAGCTCGGCCGCGTCCGCCAGCGCGAGCGCCGCCGCGTCCATCTCCTGCAGGGCCGCGGCCACCCCGGTGCGACGCTCGAGCTGCGCGCGGATCGTCTCCTCGCCGCGGTCCGGCTCCTGGGTCAGCAGACCGAGCTGGGCGTCGGTGGGGGAGACGGTGACCCGCCCGGTCTCCGGCGTGCGCACACCCGCGAGCACTCGCAGCAACGTCGACTTGCCCGCGCCGTTCGGCCCGACGAGCCCGATGAGGTCACCGGGGGCGACGACGAGGTCGACCCCGGAGAACAGCTCGCGATCGCCGAAACCGGCCCCCACCCCGACGGCCTGGATCGTCGCGCTCATGGCCTCAGTGTCACCGCGCCGACCGGAGCCTGTCGAACGATTTGTGTGCCACATCACCTGCCGTCATTCGTTCGATGGGTGCCCAGCGTCAAGGTTCATGCCGCGGCCCGATGCGCCCAACAGGCGATTCGTCCGAGAGTGGAGACATGTCCGAACCGTTTGCCACAAGCAACCTATCGACGAGCAGTGTCCGAAGGAGTGGGCGCATGACCGGCTCCCGCCGCGCGGGCCGATGGAACGTGCCGCTGCCTCGGCTGATCGCCGCCGGACTCCTCGGGTACATCGGCTTCTTCGTGCCGACCCTCGTGCCGATCGAGGGCACGGCGAGCATGCCGATCCGCATGGCGATCGGCTTGGCCCTCGGCCTGATCCTCTACCTCGTGCTCATCCGCGGTTCGCGCGAGGACTTCGGTCTGGGCTCCGTCGGGCTCGGCCGCATGCTCGGGTGGGCGCTCGCCGTCGGGGTCGGGCTGCAGGTCGTCGTCCTGATCGCCTCGCGGGTGGTCGGTGGCGAGTGGGTGCCGGGCGTCGATGCCAACATCGCCTTCGGTGCGCAGACAGGCCTGCTGGCCACCACGCTCGACGCGATCGGGGAGCCGGTCGCCGTCCAGCCACCCACGCCGGTGTCGTTCACCGGGATGGCCGCGGTGGCGCTCGGCAGCGCGGTGCTCGCGCCGATCGTCGAGGAGGTCTTCTTCCGCGGCCTGATCTACCGGGCCGTGCGCGACAGCATCGCGCGCCGTTGGGCGCCCGCGCTGGCGATCGTCGTGGCGGCGCTCGTTCAGGCGTACCTCTTCGTCGTGGCGCACCCCTCCGGCGGGCTGCAGGTGGCGATCATCCTGCTCATGGCGGTCGCCTACGCGGTGGCGTTCGAGGCCACCGGTTCTCTGGTCGTGGCGATGGTCGCGCACTCGATCTTCAACTCGATCTCGTTCCTCATCGTGCTCGTCGGCCCGCAGCGCCCCGCCGACTTCTCGCCGGCCGCGGTGCTCGTGTTCGTCGCCGCCCCGCTCGTGACCTGGGGGATCGCCCGGCTGCTGCGGTACCTGCCGTTCGGGTCGCGCTCGGTCGAGGTGCCGCTGCGGGCGCGCTGAGTTAGCGTCGCCGGATGCTCTGCACCTCCTTGGGTGACGCCGCCGGCTCCCCTGCATTCGCTCGGTGGGTCCGCTGCGCGCGCCTGCTCGCGGTCGCGGCGCACGGGGCGGTATCGGGGGTGGTGCCGGGTCGGCCGCGCGCCCGGCCCGGCTCCGGTGCCACGGCCTCCGCGGCCGGCGACTGGCTGCACCGGCGGCTCTACGAGGGCATCGGGCTGCTGCCACCGCGGGCGGCCCAGCGGGTGCGCGGGGGGTTCTTCGACACCCTGTTCGCCGTCGCCCCAGACCCCTGGAACTACGCGGACCGGCCCTATGAGCTGCGCAAACGCGAGGCTCTGCTGCGGCAGGTTCCGCCCGACGCGGGCGTGGTCGTCGAGTTGGGCTGCGCCGACGGTCACAACCTGCGCGAGCTCGGCACTCGGATGCCCGGCTCCCGCGTGATGGGACTCGACATCAGCGCTCGCGCGGTCGCCGGGGCGCGCCGACGCGTGGCCGACGTACCGAACGTGCGCGTGCTGCGCGGCAGCGTGGCCGGCGCCGGCCGGGTGCTCGACGCCGCCGGTGTCCACGAAGTCGACGTTCTCGTCGTCGCCGAAACCTTGTACTACCTCGGTGCCCCAAGCGTCGCGACCTCCGAGATCGCGGGCCTGGCCCGCGTCCTGGCTCCGGGCGCACGGATCGTGCTCCTGCACCCGCCGTCCGACGCGCGCCGGTTTCACGAGCCGGTGTTGCGGGC
>JBDIAM010000076.1:0-12423 GCA_039812445.1 Piscicoccus intestinalis
CCGACGGGCACGTCGAGCGCGAGCCGCATGAGCGCACCGGACCCGGCCCGGGCCAGCTGCGTGAGCGGCACCCGGCGCGTCTGCCACGATCGCCGCGCCCACGGACCCCCACGCGTCAGGGCGCGCGCGAGCGTCACCGCGTCGACGATCGCGTCGCAGGCTCCCCGCCCCAGGTTGGGGGTCATCGCGTGGGCGGCGTCGCCGAGCACGACGTACCGTCCGCGGGCATAGCGCCGCAGCGGCGGCGCGACCCACAGCCGGGTCGCGCTCGCGGCCTTGGCCTGCGGCGCGGCGAGGGTGTCGCGCACCACGCGGGCCGCCCCGACCGACTCCGCCCGAGCCCGCGCCTCGTGCAGCACCGCCTCGACGCCGAGGGGCTCCGGGCCGAGCGCGCTGCGATGCGCGCTGAACCAGTAGCTGCCCTCGCCCACGGGAACGACGCCGAACAGCACTCCGCCGCCCCAGTATTCGCCGACGGCACCGGGCGGCGGCGGGGAGTCGGTGAGCCCGCGCAGCACGACGTAGTCGGTCTGCCGGCGGGTGGCCGCGCGCGGGTCGACGAGGCCGCGGACCACGCTGCGTACCCCGTCGGCGCCGACGACGAGGTCGGCGTCGAGCGACGCGGGGTCGGTGATCTCGGCCGTCACGCGCCGCACCGCCGGCGGCAGCGCCGCGCCGAGGGCTCGCACGAGGTCCGGGCGGCGCACCATGACGAGGCCGGGCGCGCCGCCCCCGGCGATCCGGCGACCGCCGATGTGGTGCAGCCCGCCTGGCCCGGGGGAGCCGGTTTCCAGGGACTCGAGCACGCCGAGCCCGGTCAGGGCGCGCCGGGCCGCCGGCCACAGCCCGAGGGCCGAGCCCACGGCGTCGCGGTCGGGCGTCGCCTCGTGGATGGTCACCTCGAACAGTCGTGGGTCGAGGGCGGCGCCGAGCGTCAGGCCGGCGATACCGCCTCCGACCACGGCGATGCGTCGACGCGCAGCCATCACTCCCCGCTCGGGTTCGTGGGACAAGGTCGGCCGCAGCCGACGGACCCCGTCAGGCTAGTGCGACAGCTGAGCCGGCCGCCGGGCGGGCATCCACCGCCGGCGGGCGAGGGGGCTCGCGACGACCGGTGCCGCGACCTGCTCGCGCATCGGCACCTCGAGCTCGGCGAGCAGGCCGCGCACGCGCTCCTCGAGTTCGTCGCGGACCCGCCGCACCGTCTCTATCGGCTGCTCGAACGGGTCGTCGACCTGCCAGTCGAGGTACCGCCGGCCCGACTCGTCGCTCGTCCGGCAGCCGATGCGCACGACGACGTCCGCGGCGTGCAGCACGTCGCCCCGCAGGGGGCTGGGATAGGCCCGCTCCAGGGTGATGCCCCGCTCGGCGAGCGCCTCGACGACGTGCGGGTTGAGGTAGCCGGTGGGGTGCACGCCCGCGCTGAGCGCGTGCACGTGCCCCTCGCCCAGGTGCTCGGCGAGGGCCGCGGCCATCTGCGAACGGCCCTGGTTGTGCTCGCACACGAACAGCAGGGTCGGCACCCGCGCGTGGGTCGCACCCTGCGCCGCGGCCCGGGCGACGAGCACGTCACGCACGTAGTGCTCGACCAGGGCCGGCACGAATTCGGGGTGATGAGTGGTCGATTCGAGCTCGGTGCGGGCCTGGGCCACGAGTTCCGCGACGGTCTCGTGGGTGAACGTGCCGCTGTAGCGCTCGGCCAGGTCGTCGGTGACCCGGGTGATGAGCCGCGCGTAGGTGGCGCTGTGAGTGTCCACGCCACACCTCCCAAGGTGAACAAAGGGTTAACGCTAAGTGTAGAGAAGATGGGTGCCACGGGGCGTCATCGAACGTGACAGGCCATGCCGATCGCTGTTGCACAGGATTGTGTGCGGAGGCCGAGCCCGATCGGAGCGGTCGCCGACGCCATCTAGGCTGGTGTCGTGAGTAGCGAGAGCGTGTCGCAGGGCGTCGAGACCGGCCGAACGACCGCCGTCCCGGGCGCTTCGACGGCCCCGACCGCTTCGGAAGCCTCGACGCCGGGCGCGTCGGCGCCGGCCTCGACCGCGCCGGATACCGCCGGTCGCGAGGGCGTCCGGCTGGCGCGCCGGCTCGTCGTCAAGGTCGGGTCGAGTTCGCTGACCGACGCCCAGGGGCTCCTCGACCGCGACCGCCTCCGGCGGATCAGCGACGCTCTGGCGCAGCGCCGCCGCGGGGGCACCGACGTCGTGCTCGTCTCCTCGGGTGCCATCGCGGCGGGCCTGGGACCACTCGGCCTCCCCGGGCGTCCGCGCGATCTCGCCGCGCAACAGGCGGCCGCGAGCGTCGGCCAGGGCGCGCTCGTCGCCGCGTACACCGACGCGTTCGGGCGGCACGGCCTGCACGTCGGTCAGGTGCTGCTCACCGTCGACGACCTCATCCGCCAGCAGGGCTACATCAACGCGCGACGCGCGGTGACGCGGCTGCTGCGCCAGGGCGTCGTGCCGGTCATCAACGAGAACGACGCGGTGGCCACCGACGAGATCCGGTTCGGCGACAACGACCGGCTCGCCGCCCTCGTCGCGCACCTTGTGCGCGCCGACGCGCTCGTGCTGTTCACCGACGTCGACGCCCTCTACGACGGGCCGCCCTCGGAGCCCGGCTCCCGCCCGATCGACACCGTGCGCTCGCGGCGCGACCTCGACTCCGTGCGCCTCGGCGGCGTCGGCTCGCGCATCGGCACCGGCGGCATGGTCACCAAGGTGGAGGCGGCCCGGATCGCCACCGGCGCCGGCATCACCACCCTGCTCGCCTCGAGCAACGCCATCGAGTCAGCCCTGGCCGGCGCCCCCGGCGGCACCGCCTTCCTGCCGACGTCGCCGCGACCCGCCTCCCGGCTCCTGTGGCTGGCCCACGCCAGCGACCCGGTCGGCGGGCTCGTCATCGACGACGGCGCGGTGCGGGCGCTCGTCGAGAAGGGCGCGTCGCTGCTGCCCGCGGGCGTGGTCGAGGTGACCGGCAGCTTCGAACAAGGGGCGCCGGTCGAGATCACCGATCGCCTCGGCCGGCCCGTCGCCCGCGGACTCGTCACCTACGGCAGCGACGAGCTGCCGCGGTTGCTCGGCCGCAGCACGCGCTGGCTCGGCGACGTCTTCGGCAGCTACTACGCCCGGGAGGTCGTGCACCGCGACCGCATGGCGCTGCTGTGAGCGGCTCGCCGATCGGATCCGACCGGTTGCGTCACGGCCCGTCCACAACCGCGTCCGTCGTTCGCGCGCGGGTGTGCCTGCCCGCTACCGTCGAGTCATGACTTTCCGCATCGAGCGGGCGCATGCGCGCGATCTCACCAAGGTCAAGCACCTGTGGAAGGTGATGATCGCCGACTACGAGCGGCTCTCCGACGGCGTGTGGGAGGTCCGCGAGCCGAGCGAGGCCTGGGCCCGGCGCCACCAGCAGTACCTGGAGTGGATCAACGACGCCGGCGGCATCGTCTTCCTCGCCTTCGACCCGGACACCGACGAGGTCGTGGGCTACGCCGCGCTGCACCTGGTGACCTCCGGCGCGGCGTTCGACCTGGGGGAGAGCTACGGCGACGTCGAGACGCTCGCGGTGCTGCCCGAGCGGCGCGGCCAAGGCATCGGGCTCGCCCTGCTCAACGCCTGCCAGAAGGAGCTGGACCGGCGGGAGATCGAGTACCTCTCGCTGGAGACCCTCGCCTCGAACACCGGGGCCCTGCGGCTGTACGAGCGCGCGGGCTTCCAGCCGTTCATGATGCGGATGGTGCGCCGCGTCGACTTCGACGAGTAGACCCCGTTCCGCGAACCGGACCGGCCGTGGCGCCGCGCGCCGCTCGCCGTACCCTTCGGTCATGTCCACGCTCATCGATGACGCCGTGACCACCCACGTGGAGGAGCTGGCCCGTCGTGCCCGGGAGGCCTCCCGCGCGTTGGCCCTGCTGTCTCGGGCCGACAAGGACGCCGCGTTGCTCGCGATGGCCGACGCCGTGGAGGCGGGCGCCCGGCGGGTCGTCGAGGCCAACGAGCGCGACCTGGCCCGCGGCCGCGAGCGGGGGCTGCCGACCGGGCTCATCGACCGGCTCCGGCTCGACGAGGCTCGGCTCGCCGGCATCGCCGACGCGCTGCGGCAGGTCGCCACGCTGCCCGACCCGGTGGGGGAGATCGTGCGCGGCTCGACGCTGCCGAACGGGCTGCAGATCCGGCAGGTGCGGGTGCCGCTCGGCGTCGTCGGGATCATCTACGAGGCGCGCCCGAACGTCACCGTCGATGCGGCCGGGCTCGCCCTCAAGAGCGGCAACGCCGTGATCCTGCGCGGCGGTTCGGCCGCCGAGCACAGCAACGACGCGCTCGTCGGGTTGCTGCGCGAGTGCCTGGAGGCCCGCGGCCTGCCCGCCGACGCCGTCTGCCTGCTCACCGGAGACCGGGACGCGGCTCGGGCGCTCATGCGCGCCCACGGCCTCGTCGACGTCATCATTCCCCGCGGCGGCGCCGACCTCATCGCCACCGTCGTGCGCGAGTCGATCGTGCCCGTCATCGAGACCGGTTCCGGCAACGTGCACGTGTACGTGCACTCCGCGGCCGACCTCGACAAGGCGCGCGCGATCGTCATGAACTCCAAGACCCAGCGACCCAGCGTGTGCAACGCGGCCGAGACGCTGCTCGTCGACGCGGCGGTCGCCGACATCTTCCTGCCCGGCATGCTCGCCGACCTCGCCGGAGCCGGTGTCGTGCTGCACGGCGACGCGGCCACGCGCGCCGCGGCGCCCGACGGGGTGAGTGTCGACGAGGCGACGCAGGAGCACTTCGACACCGAATTCCACGCGCTGGAGATGTCGGTCGCGGTGGTCGACGACATCGACGCGGCGCTCGCGCACGTGCGCCGGTACTCGACCGGGCACACGGAGGCGATCGTCACCGAGAGCCGCGGCGCCGCCCGGCGCTGGACCGCCGAGATCGACGCCGCCGCCGTCATGGTCAACGCCTCGACGCGGTTCACCGACGGCGGCGAGTTCGGTTTCGGCGCCGAGATCGGCATCTCCACGCAGAAGCTGCACGCCCGCGGTCCGATGGCCCTGCCGGAGCTGACGACGACCAAGTGGATCGTCGAGGGAGACGGTCAGACCCGCTGAGCGACGGCGGGCTTCGCGGGGCGCGCAGGGCGTTCTCGGGCGGGTGGACGCCGCGCGTTCTCGGCGCCGGCGTGACAGGGTCGCGGCATGCACAGCACAGACGCGATCTTCGAATGCTCCGTCGACGAGGTGCTCGAGCGCACCGCGGCGCACACCGCCGAGTTCGGCGCCGGACCGCACGCCGCGCTGTCGGCGGCCTGCGCGGCGGCGCTGGTGACGATGGCCGCGCGATTCGCCGACTGGGACGGCGCGCGCGTCGGCGAGCTGACCGCCGCCCGGCAGCGCCTGCGCGAACTGGCCGACGCGGACGGACCGGCGTTCGAGCCGCTGCTCGAGGCCTGGCAGCTGCCGCCGGACGCTCCGGATCGCGAGGAGCGGATCGTGCGGGCCGCGCGCAGCGCGTGCGCGGTGCCGGTCGAGGTGTGCCGCATCGGCACCCGCCTGGCGCAGGTCGCCGGGGAGCTGTTCGAGGGCGGCAAGCCGGATCTGGCCGGTGATGCGGCGACCGCGCTCTACCTCGCCGATGCCGCCGTCGCGTCGGGGGCGCACACCGTGCGGCTCAACGCCGGCCCGGCCGACGACCCCAAGGCCCCCGAGTTGATCGAGGAGACAAGGGAACTCGCCGCGCGGACCGGCGCCTTGGCGGCAGCCGTCCGCGCCGCGGACCGACGCCCTTCGTGACCGCGGTTCGCGTGCAGGGCCGGTCTCGGTGCGCTGTCGTGTCGCGTCGGATCGCGGTGTCGGGTCGGGCTGTCGGGTCGGCCCCGGGCGAGGTATCGCCATATCGGCGATCCCGACGCGACGGACTGGCACGTCGCTACTGGTCAGGGGATCGGACATGGTTCGGGGAGGCGATCGGGATAGTCGATTCGGCGGTTTCTTCGGCGGGCCTCGGCTGCCGGCCGCCGCCGCACCGTCAGTCGTCGGGGCCGCGTCGGCCGCGGCCGCGCTTGAGTTGCGCGCGGTGTCGCTTGCCGGCGAGCCGCCGCTCGACCGACCCGCGGGTCGGTTTCGTGGCCCGCCGGGCGCGGGCCGGTGGGGCGGCCGCCTCGCGCAGCAGCTGGGCCAGTCGCTGCCGGGCGAGCCGGCGGTTGGCCAGCTGCCGCCGCTCGTCGCTGACGGCGACGGTGAGTCTCCCGTCGACCAGGCGACCCGCCAGCCGCGAGAGCAGCCGATCGCGCAAATCCTCCGGTACGCATGGTGACCCGGCGACGTCGAAGGTCAGCTCCACCCGGGAGTCGGCCGTGTTGACACCCTGACCGCCCGGGCCGGACGACCGCGAGAACCGCTCGGTCAACTCCGCGTCGGGGATCGCGAAGCGCCGAGTGACGACCAGCGGTTCGGGCATGAGGTCATGGTCTCAGCCAGCCCGCCCCTCAAGGTCGACCACGCCCCCGACCGGCCCCAGTTCCCTCGGCCCACGCAACCCGCCCTCGACCCGACCACTTCCGTCGGGACTGCGTGTCGTGGTGAGAACTGCGGCACGGACAGCAGTTCTCACCACGACACGCAGTTTTCAGGGACGTTGGCGCGCTGTCGGGGGAGTTGGTGCGGCGGTCGGGGGCGTTGGCGCGGCCGTCGGGGGCGTGGGCGGTCGTCGGGGGCGGTGGCCCGGCTGCGGGGGCGTTGGTGCGGCTGGCGGGGGAGTGGGGCGGCGTGCTCGAATGGGCGGGTGACGTCTCGGCCCGTGTTCGTGCTGCACGACCACCGGGTGCCCCGGCCGCACGTCGATCTGCGGCTCGAAGAAGACGGGGTGCTGCGGTCGTGGGCGGTGCCCAAGGGCCTGCCGACGAGCTCGCGGCACGACCGGCTCGCGGTGCCGGTGCCCGATCACGACCTCGAGCACGCGACGTACACCGACTCCGAGAAGTCGATCGCCGACACCGGCTGGTGGGAGCTGGAGGACCGCGACGAGCGCCGGTTCGTCTTCGTGCTGCACGGCCGCGACGGCGCTCGGCGCTACGCCCTCATCGACACCGGCGAGAACGCGCTGCTGCACCTGACGAAGGACCAGCCGACCCCGTAAGGCTCAGGGCACGTTGACCGGCGGCACCATCGGCTCGGGCCGCGGCAGCAGCGACGCGACGTCGATCTCGATGAGCGTCGGGGAGCGCCGCTGCACCGCCTCCGCGAGGGCCCGGTCGAAACCGTCGGTGTCGGTGACGAGTTCGTGGTCCAGGCCCAGCGAGCGCGCGAGCAGCGCGTGGTCGGGGGTGGCCAGGTCGACGGCGCGGCGCGGGGAGTCCTTGGCGTCTTGCAGGTTGCGCAGCACGCCGTAGCCGCCGTCGTTGAACAGCGCGACGATGACGTGCGGGCGCTGCTCCGCGAGCGTGCACAGTTCGCCGAGGTGCACCTGCAGTCCGCCGTCTCCGATGATGGCCAGCGTCGGGGTGTCGGGCTTCGCGACGCCCGTGCCGATCGCCATGCCGAGCCCCTGGCCGATACCGCCGCCGGCGGCGAACACGTTGGTCGTCGGGTCGTACACCTCCAACAGGCGGTTGCCCCACGAGCTGCCGGGGATCGTCACGTCGCGCACGATCGGCGCGTCGCGCGGGAGCCGGGCGCGCATCGAGTCGCAGACCTGCGCGTACGCGCCGATCTCCTCGCGGTGCCCGGCGCGGGCGGCGTCGGCGGCCGTCCGTACGCGGTGCGCCCAGCCGTCGTCGGTCTCGACCTTGCCGAGCTCCGACAGCAGCGCGGGGACGACGACGGTCGCGTCGGCGTGCAGGCCCACGGTCACCTCGAAGTTGCGGCCGAGGGCGTCGGCGTCGACGTCGATCTGCACGTGGGTCGCCGGCAGCGGCAGCTCGAAGTTGTCGGTCTCGTGGCCGCGCAGGTGGCTGCCGACGGTCAGCAGGCAGTCCGCGTCGGTGACGAGCTGCGCGAGCGCCTCGTCGGCGGCGAAGTTGCCGATGTACAGCGGATGGTCCTCGGCGACGGCGCCGCGGCCGTTCGCGCCGCACAGCACCCCGGCTCCCCACGCCTGCGCGAACTCGGTCAGGGCCGGCCCGACCCGCCGGGAGCCGCCGCCGGCCCAGATCAGCGGCCGGTGGGCCGCCCGCAGCACCCGCGCGGCCCGCTCGATGTCGCGCCGTGCCCCGGTGCGCGGAGCCGGGTCGGTGCCGCCGACCTTGTTCTGCGCGGTCGGGTCGGCGGTGTACTGCAGGTCGATCGGCCAGTCGACGCTGACCGGTCCGTGCGGGGGAGCGGACAGCAGCCGCACGGCCCGCGTGAGGGCGTCGCGCGACCCGCGGGCGGTCTCGATGCGCAGCGCGTGCGCCGAGACCGCCTCGAGCATGTCGAGCTGGCGCGGCACCTCGTGGTACACGCCGCGCTCCTCGCCGAGCACCGCCGACTCGATGTTGCCGGTGACGTGCAGCACCCGGCTCTGCGCGGTGAGCGCCTCGAGCATGGCGCCGGCGGCGTTGCCGGCCCCGGTGCCGGTGGAGGTGATCGCGACGCCGATGCAGCCCGTCGCCCGCGCGTAGCCGTCGGCCGCGTTGATCGCCGACGCCTCGTGCCGCACGGGCACGAACCGCAGGTCCCGGTCGACCGCCTCCACCAGCGGCAGGTTGTGGATGCTGATGACCCCGAAGGCGACGTCGACGCCCTGCTCGCGCATGAGCTCGACGAGGATGTCGCCGCCCGTGCCGGCGTCGGTGGCCAGGTCGGCGTAGGGGATCGGCGTGCTCTCCGTCGAGGTGTGCGTCGAACTCTGCTCGGTCATCGGACCCTCCTGTGAACGGTCGCGGGAGTGGGTCGCGGCATGGGCCCGACCGTACTGCGCGGCGGCGCGAACGGCTCGTCGGAACCGGCCGGCCTCCGGCGTCGGTGCCGCGCCCGGCGCACGGCTGCGACGCGCGGGGGAGGATTCCTCGTGCACACGTGTGACGTGGCAGGATCGGACCTCATGGAAGGAACCGAAGTCCGTAAGCTCGCCGCCCTGGAAGACAAGCACTGGTGGTACGCCGAGCGTCGTCATCTGCTGGCCCAGATGCTCAAGGGACGTACTCCGGGGAAGGCGCTGGACATCGGAGCCGCCGGCGGCGGCAACACCCGCGTGCTGCGCGCCCTGGGCTGGCAGGCCAGCCCCCTCGAATACGGCCCCGAGGGCGCCGAGGTGTGCCGCGACCGCGGCCTACCGGTGATGCGCGCCGACGCCACGCTGCTGCCGCTGGCGGACGCCAGCCTCGACCTCGTCAGCGCCTTCGACGTGCTGGAGCACCTCGAGGACGACGACGCGTGCGTGCGCGAGGTGCGCCGCGTGCTCAAGCCCGGCGGCACGTTCCTCGTCGCGGTGCCGGCCGACCCGAAGCTGTGGTCGGCCCACGACGACGCCGTCGACCACGTGCGCCGCTACACCCGCCGCACCCTGACCGACGTGCTCGAGCGCGAGGGCATGCACCTGGTGTCGATGACGAGCTGGAACGTGCTGCTGCGCCCGGTCGTCATGGTGCGCCGCAAGAAGAGCACCGGCTCCGACCTCGAAGACATGCACCCGGTCGTCAACGCCGGCCTCAAGGCCATCGTCACCGCCGAGCGTTTCCTGCCGGTCAAGAAGCTGCCGGGCGTGAGCCTGTTCGCCGAGGTCCGCCGCACGGTCTGAGTGCCGTCTCAGTTCCGCGGCACGGCCCGCACGACAACGGGGGCGCCCCACCCGATCGGGTGGGGCGCCCCCGTCGTGCGGGTCAGGAGTTCTGACCCCAGTGGTTCGGGCCGGCGCCGTTGACGGTGGTGCGGCTGTCGACGGCGTGCGAGCCATTGGCGCCGGGCGCGGGCGAGCCGTTGCTCGACCCGCGGTGCGGCGCAGCAAGTTCGGCGGAGTCCGAGACGACCTCTGCGGCCCCGCCCGGGTAGCCCCCGGGCTGCGCGCCGCGCGGCGATTCGGCGCGGGCGGCGGCCGAGACCACCGGCTGCGAACCCGAGACCACCGGCTGGGAGCCGGACGTGACGGTCTGGGAGCCGGAGGCGGCGCGGTCGTAGTCGTCGGAGCCGAGCCCGGCGAGCTCCTCGCCCGCCTCCGTGGCGTACTCGTGCTCGCGGGGGTCGTCGCTGTCGTGGGCGACGAAGTACGTGGGCCGGCCCTGCATCATCGTGTACATCCGGCCGACGTACTCGCCGAGCAACCCCAGACAGATGAGCTGCACGGCGCCGACCGAGGAGACGGCGGCCACCGTCGAGGTCCAGCCGGCGACCGCGCGGCCGGAGAACGAGGAGAACAGCGCGTACACGAAGATGAGGATCGCGAACAGGCCGCCGATGAGCCCGAACCACGTGGCGAGCCGCAGCGGCGCCATCGTGTGCGAGGTCAGCGAGTCGAGCGAGAGCTTGATCATCTTCGACAACGGGTACTTGCTGTTGCCGGCGGCGCGCTCCTCGCGGCGGTAGGTGACCTGCGCGGAGGGGAATCCGAGCGCCGGCACGACGAGCCGCAGCACGCGGTGGTGCTCGGGCAGGGCGTTGACGGCGTCGACGGTGGCGCGCGACATGAGCCGGAAGTCGCCGGCGTCCATGGGGGCCTCGGTCTTGGCGATGCGGCGCATCGTCGCGTAGAAGGCGCGGGCGGTGCCGCGCTTGAACGCGGTGTCGGTGCTGCGGTCGCTGCGCACGCCGTAGACGACGTCGACGCGCTCGCTGCGGGCCAGGTGCAGCATCTGCTCGATGACCTCGGGCGGGTCCTGCAGGTCGGCGTCGATCGTCACCATGTACTCGCCACGCGCGCGGGCCAGGCCCGCGGAGATCGCCGCCTGGTGGCCGGCGTTGGCGCGCAGCCGGATGACGCGGAACTGCGGCCAGTCGTGGCGGATGCGCTGCATCATGACCGCGGAGGCGTCGGTGCTGCCGTCGTCGACGGCGACGACCTCGTAGGTGGTGTTCAGCCCGTCGAGCACGGGCTGCAGACGCTCCACGAGCAGCGGCAGTACGTCCTCCTCGTTGTAGACGGGGACGACGACCGAGAGCTCGACAGGCATGAGGTCAAGCCTAGGCGGCATAGGTGTGTGATGCCTCCACGCCCCCTGGACGTCGCGGGCGTGTCCGGACCCCTCGTGCCCTACGCTGACCCCATGGCCACGCTCTCCCAGTTCGCGCTCCTGGTCACCGAGGACGCCGGCGGACACGGATTCACCCGTCCGCTGCCGATGCCGCCGGAGGCGTTCGGCATCATCGCGCTCGTGCTCGGTCTGCTGCTGTTGCTGTTCCTGTGGTTCTTCCGCCGCACGGTGCCGCTGGAGCCCGAAAGCCACCCGCACTCGGGGCACGACGTGGTCGATGGTGCGCAACGTCGTGAGGTCACCTCCGGCGAGGGCCACGGGGGCCACCACTGACCCACCGGCTCGGGGTCATGGGCGGCACGTTCGACCCCATCCATCACGGGCACCTCGTCGCGGCCAGCGAGGTCGGCGCGATGCTGGGACTCGACGAGGTCGTCTTCGTCCCCACCGGCCAACCCTGGCAGAAGAGCGCGGAGGCGGTTTCCCCGGCGGAGCACCGCTACCTCATGACCGTCATCGCGACCGCCTCCAACCCCTCGTTCACCGTGAGCCGGGTCGACATCGACCGCGGCGGCGCGACGTACACGATCGACACGCTGCGTGACCTCAAGGAGCAGTGGCCCGACTCCGAGCTGTACTTCATCACCGGCGCCGACGCGCTCGCGCACATCCTGTCGTGGAAGGACGTCGACGAGCTGTGGGATCTGGCCCACTTCGTCGGGGTCACCCGCCCGGGGCACACCCTCACCGACGCCGGGCTGCCCGCGGGGGAGGTGACGCTCGCGGAGGTGCCCGCGATGGCGATCAGCTCCACCGACTGCCGCGCCCGCGTCGCGCGCGGCGAACCCGTCTGGTATCTGGTGCCCGACGGCGTCGTGCAGTACATCGGCAAGTACCGTCTCTACCGCCACGAAGACACCCCGCCCACGTTGCACCCCGCGCTGCGCATGCCTCTCGTCTGAGGGCGCGGCCGAAGGAGGAGATCGTCGTTACCGCAAGCCAGACCGCCAAGGACCTCGCCCAGATCGCCGCGTCGGCCGCCGAGGACAAGCTCGCGACCGACATCGTCGCCCTCGACGTCTCCGGGCAGTTTCCGCTTTCGGACGTCTTCGTCATCGCCTCCGTCGCCAACGAACGCCAGGTGCCCTCGGTCGTCGACAGCGTCGAGGAGAAGCTGCGGGAGGCGGGCGTCAAGCCGCTGCGCCGCGAGGGCGAGCGCGAGGGGCGCTGGGTGTTGCTCGACTTCGGCGACATCATCGTGCACCTGCAGCACGAGGAGGAGCGCGGCTTCTACCAGCTCGAGCGGCTGTGGAAGGACTGCCCCGT
>JBDIAM010000077.1:0-12360 GCA_039812445.1 Piscicoccus intestinalis
CGGCCGCTCCTGCCCGGCCGCTCCAGCCCGGTCGCTCCGGCCCGGCCGCTCCGGCCCGGCCGCTCCTGCCCGGTTCGCTCCCGCCCGGCCCGCTCCGGCCCGGCTACCCGCGCCCGCCCGGTCGGGTCCGACGGCGAACCGCCCCGCCGGTCCCGTGATGACCAATCCGTCCCGGCGCCTGCGAGCAGGTTTGATCAATCTGACCAATCCCAGCTCCTGCGGTTGTGCAAGTCGCCCGGCGTGAGCTTTAGTTGCGGTCGTGCAGGCGGTGACGGGCCTACCGGCTCCTCACCGTCAGCGACCACCGGCGCGCCGATCATCGCGGGCCGGGGGAGGTCCCCGCCGCACCAGGCGAGGTTCGTCCGGTCGCCGAGCGTCCGCGCGCCACCCAAGCGCGGGGACGACGTGCGAGGCGCCGACCAGTTCGCTGGCGGCGCCTCGCGCGCGTCCGGGGGCCGGCCCCGCACCGCACGGGCCTGAGCGGCACGCTCACCCTGCGCCGTCGCCGGTTTTCCACAGGGCTGTGGACACCCCTCGGACTATCACCGCGAGCGACTCCGACGCGGCCGATTTGCGAAATCGCAGGTCAGGGGCTCGGCGTCCGAGCCGGGTCGAGCGCGGTGATAGTCCGAACGGTGGCGGGCCGGCGGCACCGCCGCCGGGTGCCGCCGGATGCGCCAGCCGCCGGGCGCCAGGTGCCGCCGGGCGCCAGGTGTCGCCGGCCGCCGGGTGGCGCCCGCTCAGGGCGCCGTGCGCCGGATCGCCAGCGACATGACGGCCGCGGCGGCGCACAGCCCGGCGCCGATGTACCAGGCCAGGTCGTATTGGCCGTCGACGTCGCGGATGAACCCGGCGCCCCACGAGGCGAGCGCGGCCCCCAGCTGGTGCGAGGCGAACACCCAGCCGAAGACGATTGGACCGGCCATGCCGAACCGCTCCCGGCACAGCGCGACGGTCGGCGGCACGGTGGCCACCCAGTCGAGGCCGTACACGAGGATGAACGCCCACATGCTCGGCTCGACGTTCGGCGCGAGCAGCATCGGCAGCAGCGCGAGCGAGATGCCCCGCCCGGCGTAGTAGACGCCGAGCAGCAGCCGCGGATCGATCCGGTCGGTGAGCCAGCCGGAGCCGATCGTGCCGACGATGTCGAAGATCCCGACGAGCGCGAGCAGTCCCGCGGCGGTCGTCGCCGGCATCCCGTGGTCGTGCGCGGCGGGCACGAAGTGCGTGCCGATGAGCCCGTTCGTCGTCGCCCCGCACACCGCGAACCCGCCCGCGAGCAGCCAGAACGTGCGGGTGCGGGCGGCCTGGCGTAGCGAGTCCAGGGCTCGCCCGGCGCTGGAGCCGGTGCGCGCGGCCCGCGGCGGGCCCGGGTCGCCGGCGTGCGCACCGTACGCGGTCAGCCCCAGGTCGTGCGGGTGGTCGCGCAGGAACAGCAGCACGATCGGCACGGTCGCCAGCGCCCCGGCCGCCACCACGAGCGACGCCGCGCGCCAGCCCACCGTCGTCGACAGGTGCGCCATGACCGGCAGGAAGATCAGCTGGCCGGTGGCGTTGCCGGCGGTGAGGATGCCGCTGACGAGGCCGCGGCGGTGCACGTACCACCGCGAGGAGATCGTCGCGACGAACGTCATCGACATCGAGCCGGTACCGGCTCCGACGACGATGCCCCACAGCAGCATGAGCTGCCACGGCGCGGTCATCCAGATCGTCAGCCCGCTGCCGGCGGCCACCGCGAGCAGCGCGAACGTGACGACGCGGCGCACCCCGAAGCGGTCCATGAGCGCGGCCGCGAACGGCGAGATGAGCCCGAACAGCACGAGGTTGACCGACACCGCGGCGCCGATCGTGCCGTGACTCCAGCCGAACTCCTCGTGCAGCGGGGTCATCAGCACGCCCGGCACCGACCGGAAACCGGCCGACCCGATGAGCGTGACGAACGCGACGATCGCGATCGTCACGGCCCAGCGCGTGTGCCGCGCATCGAGGGAGTTCTCGTGCGAGGGGACCCCGTCCGAGCCACCCGAGCCGTCCGAGCCCACCGGCTCCGGCGGGAGCGCGTGGTCGGCCAGATACTCGCTGGTCGTGCGGTCGGAGTCGGTGTCGCCGGACTTCTCGACGGGCGTGCGGTCGGTCATGATTCCAGAGTCTGCACGGCGCTTTCGGCCATCACCAGTGGCCGAAAAGACATCTATCGCTAGGATCTGGCCATGGCATCGAGTCCGCACCGCGTCGCCGTCCTCGCGCTCGCCCCGGCCGTCGGGTACGACGTGGCGATCCCCCCGCTGATCTTCGGCAGCGCCACCGACGGGCGCGGCAGCCCGCTGTACCAGGTCGACGTCATCGGGCTCGGCGCCCGGTCCGTGCCGACGACCGCCGGCTACGGCATCCAGCCCAGCGGCAGCGAATCGCTGCTGGCGACCGCCGACACCGTGGTCGTGCCCGGCACCCGCTGCGAGGGGCCGCGCCGCCACGGGCGCCTCGACGACGAGCTGGCGGCCGCCTGGGCGCTGATCCGACCGGGTACGCGGATCATGTCGATCTGCACGGGCGCCTTCGTGCTCGCCGCGGCCGGGGTGCTCGACGGCCGTCGGGTCACGACGCACTGGCGGCACGCCGACGACCTGGCCCGCCTGTACCCGCGCGTGCACGTCGAGCCCGGCCTGCTGTTCGTCGACGACGGCGACGTGCTGACGTCGGCTGGCCTGGCCGCCGGCACCGACTTGTGCCTGCACGTCGTGCGCCGCGACCACGGCCCGTCGGTCGCCAACCGCGTCGCCCGACACTGCGTCGTGCCGCCGTGGCGCGAGGGCGGGCAGGCCCAGTTCATCGAGCAGGCCCCGAGCGTCGCCCGCGACGAGACCGTCTCCCGGGTGCGCACCTGGTGTCTGGAGCACCTCGAGGAGGATCTCGCGGTGACGACGCTGGCCAAGCTCGCCGGCATGAGCGTGCGCACGTTCACCCGCCGCTTCCGCACGGAGACGGGCCAGGCGCCCGGGGAGTGGATCATCGCCCAGCGCGTGCAGCGCGCGCAGCACCTGCTGGAGACCACCGACCTGCCGATGGAGACGGTCGCGGCGCGCGCGGGGCTCGGCGGTGCCGTCTCCCTGCGCGCCCACATGCGGGCCCGGGCCGGGGTGTCGCCGACTGACTACCGGCGCACGTTCCGCGGGCCGTCCGCCGAGGTAGACGAGTCAGAATCGGCTCCGGTGGGGTCGCCGGGCTGAGTTGTATGGCGCGCGGGACCGGCGTCCTGTCGTCCCCGCCGCGGCGTTTGTCACGATGGAGGGGTGACTGATCTGGTTCCCGCCATCCTCGGCCTGCCCGCGGGGTGGACCGTGCGGTTACCCACGAGTGACGACGTGCCGCAGGTCGTGCGCCTGCTGCAGCGCCACCGGGAGGTGGCCGGCGGCCCGCCGCGGGTCGACGCCGAGGCCCTGGAGTCCGAGCTCGTCGGGCGCGGCTCGTGGACCCGCCGCCAGTTCGTGCTGCGGGACCCGCAGGGTGAGGTGGTCGGCTGGGCGGGCGTGCACGACCGGGCCGCCGGACGCACCGACGTCGACCTCGTGCTCGACCCGCGGGCGCCCGACGACGACGCCGTCGCGTCGGCAGTGCTGCGCTGGATCGCCCAGGTGGCCGGGCAGGTGGCGGGCGAGCGAGGCCTGCGGGCAACGAGACTCGACGCCCTGGCGTATGCGACCGATGAGCGGCAGCAGCGGTGGCTGGGTGGCGCCGGTTATGAGTTGGCCCGTACCTGGCGGCACATGAGCCGTCCGGTGGAGCCCGCGGAGGCCGACGGCCACGCGATCACGGTGCGCCCCGGGGTGCGGGTGCGCACGGTGCACACCCACCCCGACGGGATGCCGGTGGCCGAAGACCTGCGCACGGTGCACCTGCTGCTCGAGGAGTCGTTCGCCGACCACTTCAACTCCTACCGGGAGAGCCTGGCCGAGTTTCTCGCCCGCCTCGGGGAGGGCCCCGGGCACACCTGGGACCACTGGTGGATCGCCGAGATCGAGGAGGGCGACGACTGGCTGCCCGGCGGCGCGCTCGTGGGAACGGTGCTGCCCGAGAACGCCGACGGCTTCGAGGGCACGTACGTCGAGTATCTCGGCGTGCACCGGCGGGCCCGCGGCCGCGGGGTGGCCAAGGCGCTGCTCGGAACGGTCATCGCCGACGCCGCCCGACGCGGCCGCGACCGGGTGGGCCTGGAGGTCGACGCCCAGAGTCCGACGCACGCCGACGCGCTGTACACCTCCCTCGGCTGGCGCACCGGCTTCGAGATGCAGTCCTGGCAGACGCAGGTGGGCGCCGAACCGGCTCCGTGATCGGCGCGGGCCGTCTCAGGTTGAGAACCGCCCGAAACAGATGCGGCGTATCGTGCCTGCGTCGGTGACGGAAGGGGGCGCCATGTACCGGGAGCGGTCGGCCCCGTGGGCGGTGCTGCTCGTGCCGGCCCTGCTCACCACGGTCGCGTACGTCGACCCGGGCAACTTCGGGTCGAACATCGAAGCCGGGTCGGTGCACGGTTACGACCTGCTGTGGGTGGTTGCGCTCGCTTCGGTCGCGGCCGGGATCATCCAGTACCTGGCGGCGCTGCTCGGCTTGGCGACCGGGCAGACGCTCGCGACCCTGACCGCCCAGCGGACGGGCAACCGCAACCGTCTGCTCATGTGGCTGCAGGCCGAGGTCGTCGTGCTGATGACCGACCTGGCCGAACTCGTCGGCGGCGCGCTCGGTCTCTACCTGCTCTTCGGGATCCCCCTGCCGGTGGGCGCCTGCATCGTCGGGGCGCTCAGCCTGCTCGTGCTGGCGACGGGGCGCAAGGCGGCGGCCTTCTCCCAGCCCCTGACGCTGGCCTTGCTCGCGGTAGTCGGGGTCTGCGTGCTCACGGTGGCGGCGTGGCTGCGGCCCTCGCCCGCGGGCATCGCCGGGGGGCTGGTGCCGGGTGGCCTCGACGCCTCCGGCGTGCTGCTCGTGGTGGCGATCGTCGGCGCGACCGTCATGCCGCACGCGCTGTACTTCCACTCGGCGGTCAGCGCGCACACCGGGCATCGACCGTCTCCGGAGCGGGCGGCCCAGCTGCGCCGCCGGCTGGGCCTCGCGGTGGCCGGCGCGCTCGGGGTGGCCGCGTGCGTCAACGGGGCGTTGCTGCTGGTCGGGGCCGCGCTACCGACCCAGGGCGGCATCGAGGGCGCGCATGCGGCGATCGCCGCGGCGGTCGGCAACGTCGTCGCGGTGCTCTTCGGGGTGGCGCTGCTCGCGTCGGGTGTGGCGTCGACGGTGGTCGGCGTGTTCACCGGGCAGGTCGTCATGGAGGGCTACATCCACCGGCCGCTCTCGGTGTGGCTGCGGCGGCTCATCGGGCTCGTGCCGCCGCTGGTCGTGCTGGCCCTGGGGGTCGACCCGACGTGGGCGCTGGTCGTCAGCCAGGTGGTGCTCGCGCTCGCGCTGCCGATCACGCTCGCGCCGCTCGTGCTGCTGGCCTGCTCGCAGCGCGTCATGGGCCCGCTGCTCCCGAGCCTGCCGGTGCGCGCCGCGGCCGCCGCCCTCGTCGCCCTCATCACGATCATGGACGCGGCCCTCGTCTACCTCGTCCTCACCGGCCAGGCCTGACGCGCTCCCCCCACACTGGGCCGAAGGCTGCCCTTTCGGCCGAGGGCTCGGACTGCAGCGCGAGCCCTCGACCGAAAGGGCAGCCTTCGGCCGAATGGGGAGGGGGTGAGGGGCTCGTCAGAGGTCGGTGGGCTCGGGGAGGCGGCGGTCGTGACGCCGCATCCAGGCGATGGTGGCGGCCACGATCAGGAGCGTCACCGCCAGCGCCGCCGTGCCGATGTGGAGCCCGAGTCCGTGGATGCGGATGTACCCCACTGCGCCGGCGGCGAGGCAGTAGTAGGCCGTCACGAGGAAGGTCTTGCGGATGAGGTCGCCCTCGCGGCCGAGCAACCCGACCGTCGCCGAGGCCGCGACGATGTTGTGGATCGCCACCGGGTTGCCGCCCGCGCCGCCGACGGCCTGGGTCGCCACGACGAGTTCGGGCGGCACGCCGATCGCGGCCCCGGTCGTCCACTGGAACTGCGCGAACGTCAGGTTGGAGACGGTGTTCGACCCGGCCACGAACGCCCCCAGGGCCCCGATGGCCGGGCTGAACACCGGCCACGCCGACCCCGCGACGGAGGCGACCCCCTCGGCAAGGGTGACGGGCATCGACGCGAGCCCGGAGGCGTTGAAGTCCTCCCCGGATCGGATGAGCACCCGCACCATCGGCACCGCGAATCCGAGCGCGACGGCGGTGCCGAGCAGTTGCCTGCCGGCGATCTTCCACGTGTCGGCGATCGCCGAGCCGGGCATCCGGTGCAGCAGGTAGGTGACCAGGCAGACGAGGATGAGCAGCGTGCCCGGGCTGTAGAACAGCTGCACGGTGGTGGTGACCTGAGTGCCGAAGAGGCCGGCGAACGGGATCGTCATCGGCACGGTGGCCGAGGTGAGGAACTCCTGCACCGGCGTGATGATGCGGCTGAGCACGAGCAGCGCGGCGAGCAGGATGTAGGGGGCCCACGCGGTGAGCAGCGGCATGTCGCGGCGACCCGGCTCGTGCTCGGCTATCGCCCGGGCGTCGAGGTTGCCGAGCCAGCGCTGCTCCCAGGCGGAGCGCGGCGGGAAGGAGAAGGTGTTCCTCGGCATGAGGAAGCCGCGGCTGGAGGTGGACATCACCACCGCCAGGCCGATCAGCCCGCCGAGCAGCGAAGGGAATTCGGGCCCGAGCAGCCGGGCCACGATGACGTAGGGCACGGTCATCGCCAGCGAGGCGTAGATCGCGAACGGCCAGATCTCCAGACCCTGGGCGAAGCTGCGGCGCTCGCCGAAGAATCCGGTGAGCATGACCGAGATGATCAGCGGGATGAGGATGCCGACCAGCGCGTGGATGAGCGCGACGTCGGCGCCGATGAGGGCGATGTACTGCCCGTAGTCCAGGCCGAGTTCGGCCAGCCGCGCCTGCATGGGCGCGCTGTCCTGCTCCATGCCGTTGGCGACGCCGACGAGGATCGGGGTGCCGACCGCGCCGAAGCTCACCGGCGTCGACTGGATGATGAGCCCGACCATGACGGCGGCCATCGCGGGAAACCCGAGCGCCAGCATGAGCGGCGCGGCGACGGCGGCGGGGGTGCCGAAGCCGGAGGCGCCCTCGATGAACGAGCCGAACAGCCAGCCGATGATGATCGCCTGCACGCGCCGGTCGGCGGAGATGTTGTCGAACCCGGCCTTGATGCGATCCATGGCACCCGAGGCGATGACGGTGGCGAGCAGCAGGAGCGCGCCGAACACGATGTACAGCAGGGTCAGCGCGATGATGAACCCTTCGAGCGTGGCCGCCGCGAGCGCGGCCGGCTGCACCTGCCAGACGAACGCGCCGATGCCGAGCGCCACCACGTAGCCGACCGGCATCGCGTACATGGCCGGCCAGCGCAGCCCGGCGAGCAGCACGCCGACGACCGCGATCGGGGTCAGGGCCAACAGGCTCAGGACGGCGAGGTTGGTCATGCCGGCGCTCCTTCGCTGCTCAGCGGGCCTCGTTGCCCGCAGGCGGCATCTCATGCCGATTGCCCACCTTGTCACGCTTTACACCGATTTGCTCGTGTGTGCCCCCGCCCCTGAAGACTGCGTGTCGCGGTGAGGACTGCGGCACGAACAGCAGGTCTGACCACGACACGCAGTTTTCAGGGACGTGGGGGGTGGGTGGGCTGGTGGGCCTGCGCCCGCCCGGGGACGCCTCCGGGCGGGCGCAGGCGTCGGTGCGTGCGCTCAGTAGATGTTCGAGGGGCGCACGAGGCCCTCGGCGAGGTCGCCGAAGCCCGGCGCGTAGATGGAGCCGGGGTTGACGACGACCTCCTCGACGATCGCCGTCTCCGTGGTGATCAGCAGCGCGGCGATCGAGGCGGCGCTCTCCAGCGCCGTGCGGGTCACGGTCAGCGCGTCGAGCACGCCGAAGTCCGCCATGTCGCCGTACTTGCCGGTCAGCGCGTTGAAGCCGTGACCCACGGGGGCGGCCACGACCGACTCCACGACCTCCTCGCCCTCGTAGCCCGCGTTGATCGCGATCCAGCGCAGCGGCTCGGCCAGCGAGTGCCGCACGACCTCGCGGCCGGCGATGTCGTCGCCGTGCAACTCCACCCGATCGACCACGGAGACGGCCTGCGCCAGGGCGGTGCCGCCGCCCGCCACGACACCCGCCTCCATGGCGGCTCGCGCCGCGGCCAGGGAGTCCTCGATGCGCAGCATCCGCTCCTTGAGCTCCACGCTCGTGGCCGCGCCGACGTCGATGAGCGCCACCCGGCCCGACAGCCGCGCGATCCGCAGCCGCAGGCTGTCCTGGTCGTGCTCGATGCGGGCCCGGTCCAGTTGCGCGGTCAGCTGGCCGATGCGGGCCTGCACGAGGTCGGCCTCCCCGCCGGGCCCGGTGATCGTCGTCGCCTCTTCGGTGATCGTGATGTGATCGCACGTGCCGAGGTCGGCCGTCGAGACGTCGGCCAGCGACACCCCGGAGTCGTCGGCGACGACCCGCCCGCCGAGCGCGGCCGCGAGGTCCTCCAGCTCGGCGACCCGCCGGTGCCCGAAGCCCGGAGCCCGAACGACGACCGAGCGGAACGTGCCGTGCACGTTGCCCTGCACGACCATCTGCAGCGCGGGCCCGTCGACGTTCTCGGCGAAGATGACCAGCGGCCGGTTCAGCCGCCGGGCCGCCTCGATCGCCGGCATGAGCTCCTGAACGTTCTCGATCTTCTTGTTGGTCAACAGGATCGCGGGGGAGTCCAGGGAGGCCTCCATGCGTTCCTTGTCGGTGACCATGTACGGCGAGATCCAGCCGTGGTCGATCTCGATGCCGTCGACGACCTGCATGCGCATGCCGGTGCCGTCGCCCTCCTCGACCTCGATGACCCCGTCGTGCCCGACGGCCATGAGCGCGTCGGTCACGATCCGCCCGATCCGCTCGTCGTCGTTGGCGGCCAGCGTCGCGACCGCGAGCACGTCGGAGCGCCCGCCGATCTCGACCGCCCAGCTCTCCAGCTGGCCGACGACCTCGGTGACCGTGGCCTCGATGCCGCGGCGCACCCGCATCGGGTTGGCGCCCTCGTCGATGACGCGCAGACCCTCGCGCACCATCGCCTGAGCCAGCACGGTCGCGGTCGTCGTCCCGTCTCCGACCGCGCCGTTGGTCTTCATCGCCACTTCCTTGACGAGCTGGGCGCCCATGTTGGCGAACGGCTCGCGCAGCTGGATCTCGCGCGCGATCGTCACCCCGTCGTTGGTGATCGTCGGTGGGCCCGTGAGCTTTTCGAGCACCGCATTGCGGCCCTTGGGGCCGAGCGTCACCTTGACGGCATCGGCGAGGGCGTTGACCCCGGCCTCGAGCTGCCGGCGCGCATCGACGTTGAAACGCAGTTCCTTAGCCATGTCTTAACTCCTTGACACAAAGCGGGTGGGCAGGCGAACTCAGGGGATGAGGATGGCCCGGCCGCGGACCGTGCCCGCGTCGAGGTCGTCGAGCGCCCGCTGGAAGTCGGTCAGCGCGTACTGCTGCGTGTGCAGCGTGACCTTGCCCTGGGCGGCAAGCGCCATGAGGTCCTGCAGGTCCGTGTAGCTGCCGACGAGATTGCCGATGAAGTTGATCTCCGTCGAGATGATGTCGATCGTCGGCACATCGATGTTCTCCCCGTACCCGATGACGTAGTAGGAGCCGGCCCGGCGCAGCATCGCGACGCCTTCGGCGGTCGCGCCGCCCTCGCCGACGAAGTCGAGCACGGCCTGCGCGCCGGCGCCGCCGGTCAGCTCGAGCACCTTCTCCACGTGCGAGCCGTCGGCTTCGACCGTGATGTCGGCGCCGATCTCGCTCGCCAGTTTCAGCGCGTCCGGGTTGCGGTCGACGACGATGAGGGTCGCCGGGCTGATCGCCTTCATGCACTGAATACCGATGTGCCCCAACCCGCCCGCGCCGATGACGACGCAGAACTCGCCGGGGCGCAGCACCTTGGCGGCCTTGGCCGCGGCGTGCTGCGCCGTCAGGCCCGCGTCGGCCAGGGCCGCGACGTCCGCCGGCTCCAGGGAGTCGTCGAGCTTGACGCAACTGCGTGCCGACGTGCGCAGGTACTCCGCGTACCCCCCGTTCGTGTCGATCCCCGGGAAGGCGTTGTTCTCGCAGTGCACGTCGTCGCCGAGGCGGCACGCACGGCACAGCCCGCACGTCATCAGCGGGTGCAGGATCACCTTGTCGCCCACCGCGACGTTCGTCACCGCCTCCCCGACGGCGTGCACCCAGCCGGCGTTCTCGTGCCCGATCGTGTACGGCAACGCGACGCCGCTCTTGGCCTCCCACTGCCCCTCGAGGATGTGGATGTCGGTGCGGCACACGCCGGCCGCGCCGATCTTGACGATGACGTCCAACGGACCCTGCAGCTGCGGCTCCTCCACGTCGCGCAGTTGCAGATTCTCGTGATACCCGACGACCTGTACGGCCTTCATGATGCGCTCCTGGTGTTCGTGATGATCGTGGTGATGCCGCCGGCGTCGCCGTCCGCGTAGCGCGTGGCGAGCAGGCCGCGGCAGAAGTGGGAGTTGCCCTCCATCGAGATTCGCACCGACGTGGCCCGACGCAAGCGCAGCGGAGCCTGGTCGGCCGCGAGCGGTGCGCCGTCGTCGTCGACGAGTACCGGATCGCCGGAGTCGGTGGACAGCCCGATATCCGCCCGCCGCGCCAACAGCGCGTCGGTGCTCGGGCCGGGCGGCAGATCTCCCAACCGGATGCGAGGCAGATCGTCGACGTCCCGGAGGCGGGCCCGCAGCAGCGCCATGAGCGCCCGCTCCATCGCCGCCGTGTGCGCCTTGCGCCGGAACGTCGCCCGCAGCTCGTCCAGGCTCGTGTCGGCCTCATGACCGAACGTGCCGACATAGCCCGCGTGCGCCGCGAGCCCCGCGTTGATCCTGTCGGAGTCGTGATGGTCGTCGAGAAGAACGCTGACCCGGCCGATCCCGGGCACCCGAGCCAGTGCGTCCTGCGCGTCCGACGCCATGAGGTAGGCGAAGTTCGGGGAACAGAACGAGGTCGGCAGGCGCAGGTGCACCTCCACGCCGCCCTCGTCGATCGCCACGGAGCGGACGAACCCGAGATCCGTCACGGGCTCGTCCAGCTCCGGGTCGATCACCGTTCCCAGCGCCTCCCAGACCTGCGTCTGTAGCGAGCTGGCACGGGTCGTCATGACAGCGCGGGCTCCTTCGCCGCGCGGGTGTCGTCCGCGCCCGCCGCGACCTCCGCGTCCGCCTCGCCCGCCTCCGTCGGCAACCGCAGCTCCGCCGGCACGTCCAGGTCGTACAGCGCCGCCGCGTTCAGCCCGAGGATCTTCTTCTTGTCCTGCGTCGTCAGCGGCGCATACTCCGTCATATCCTCCGGAATCTGGAAATCCACGAACCGCTCGATGAGCCACTTCGGCGTCCACAACGCGTAATCACTCGCGAACACGATCTTGTCCTCGCCCAACCAGTACAGCAGCTCACCGATGACCTGCGCGAAATACCGCGGCCGCGTGTGCATGAACGGAATGGCCACCGCCAGCCCGCCGTACACGTTCGACTCCTGCGTCGCGATCCAACAGAAGTCCTCCAGCCGCGGCAGCCCGCAATGCTCGATGATGAAATTCAGATCCAGGTAGTCCGTCGCCACCTTGTCCACGTCCGCCACGTCGAACGCGTCCCGATCCAACGGCCGGATCGTCGGACCCTTGTGCACGTGAACGTTCCTGATCCCCAGCTCGATCGCCTTCTCCAGGTACCGCCGCGACCACGGGTCGTCCAGCTTGTACCCCCGCGAGTCACCGTGCCACTCCGCCGTGTACAACTTGATCCCCTTGAGGCCGAACCGCTTCGCGTCCTCCTCGAACCGCTTCAGCCCGCCCTCCCCGTCCCGCGGGTCGTACGCGTGGTTGTACGTCAGCTTCCCCGGGTTGTCCTGCGTCAGCTTCCACGACTCCTCCACCCGCGCGAAACCGTTCTTGTAGAAGTCCCGCAAGATCGTCGCCTGGAAGATCGCGTGATCGACGTAGCCGTCCTCGAACAGGTCCTTCATGAAATCCTGTTCAGAATACTTCTGGTACTTTTTGTAGTCCCACACCTCTTCTTCCGGGCTGAGGTTACGGTGATAATCGTAGAAGCACTCGATAAACTGGTGCCCGTGGATGTTCCGGCAGTTCTCGTCGCTTCCGTCCCAGAGGTGGACGTGACCGTCGACGATGTAGTACTTCTCGCCGTTCTTCTCGTACATGGCGTCCTCACTTCGTTGTGACTGTTGCTCTGGCTTCCTTGCCTTTTCAG
>JBDIAM010000078.1:0-12330 GCA_039812445.1 Piscicoccus intestinalis
CGACGGCAAGGACCACGAACATCAGAAGCGGGATCATGACGGACCTCCTGTCGGCCTCGGTCGGGCGTGTTGCGAGCGTCGGATGCCGGCGCCTACGTCGAGCGTCTCCGCCGTCATCACGACGAGTATGCCGATTCCGACAAGCACCGCGAAAGCCCCAGGGCAGCCGTCCCTCGAAACTGCGTGTCGTGGTGAGCACTGCGACACGGACAGCAGTTTCGACCGCGACACGCAGTTCTGAGGGACGTTGGGGCGGGGGTCAGCGGATGCCGGTGACGCCGGAGTACGGGAAGCGGCTGCGCATCAGGCGGCCCTCGGCGAACCGGCCGAGGTCGAAGTCCCGCGGGCCGACTCCCGGGATCGACGGCGGCGCGCCCGTCACGAGGTCGGCCATGAGCTGCCCGACCGCCGGGGAGATCTTGAAGCCGTGCCCGGAGAAGCCGGCGGCCACGAACAGGCCCGCACAGTCCGTGGCCGACATGATCGGATTCTGATCCGGCGTCTCGTCGATGACACCCGTCCACGTACCGGCGACCCGTGGCCGCGGCAGCCCGGGAAAGCGGTGCGCCACGCGCTCGACGGTCTCCTCGACCGTCCGCGCCGTCGCGTGCCGAGAGAACACGTCGGGGTCGTCGATCCCGACGCGGGCCTGGGGTGAGCTGGCGCCGACGAGAAGCTCGGCCCCGCGCATGTGGACGTACTGCCCGGACACGACGTCCGAGAACACCGGCGGATCCCCCAGCCGCCCGCCCGGATCGATGAGCACCTCCTGAACCCAGGTCGGGCGGATGTCGACGTCGATGCCGAGCGGCCGCAGCAGCGGCACCGTCCACGGGCCCGTTGCCAGCACCACGGCACTCGCGCCGAGCACGGTCCCATCCACCAGCCGCACCCCGCGGACCGCGCCACCGCTCACCTCGACGGCGGCCACCGGGCAGCTCTGGCGCGTGGACGCTCCGAGCCGACGGGCCGACGCCGCGAAGGCCTGCGCGGTGGCATGGCCGTCGGCGTACCCGCCACCGGGCTCGAGGCAGAACGCCGCGATGTCATCGAGCCGCGCCGCCGGCCACAGCCGCGCCACGGTCGCGACGTCGACGATCTCGGTGTCGATCCCCATTCCTTGCTGGGCGGTCACGGAGGCGGTGAACGGCTCCACGTTGTCGGCGCCCACGGCCACGAGGTAGCCGACTCGGTGAAATCCGACGTCGGCCCCGAGGATCTGGCGCGCGTCATGGAAGATCGGCAGCCCCCACTGGGCCATGGCCGCGAGCTGCGGCACCCCGTAGTGGCATCGCACGATGCCGGCGGTGCGGCCGGTGCCTCCGGAGGCGATCGTGTCGCGCTCGAGCACGACGACCGAGCCTGCCCCCCGGGCGGCGAGCGCGTAAGCGATGGAGCAACCCGCCACTCCGCCTCCGACGATGACGATGTCCGCGCCCATGGGTCCTCCCGCGCCGCACGCTGCCGCGTTCTCGCTCCTGCCCTCGCTCGGGGCCGGAAGCTTCAGTGTCGCAGCGAGACTCGCGACCGTCGCGGCTATTTCTCCTTACGGGTGACCCCGTCCGCCTCCCAGTTGTCGGCGTTCTTCTTACTGGGCTGCACGCGCGGCGGCTCGCCGGGCATCTTCGGATAGTCCGGGGGAAAGTTCACCTCGCCGCCGGGCAGCTCCTCCCACAGCCGCAGCAGCGGCTCGAGGCCGAACGCGGTGTCGTCGATGCCCGCCCACGGATCGCCGTCGGCGAGCCGCTCCGGCACGGTGAAGAGATTGAACGCGCGCGGGTCGCTCACCTCGGCGAGCTCGTCCCAGGTCACCGGCGTGGAGACGGGAGCCCCGGGCAGCGGTCGCAGCGAGTAGGCCGAGGCGATCGTGCGGTCGCGGTTGTTCTGGTTGAAGTCGACGAAGATGCGCTCGCCGCGTTCCTCCTTCCACCAGTTCACGGTGACGCCCTCGTCGCGACGAGCCAGTTCGCGGCCGAACCCGATCGCCGCGTGCCGCACGTCGGTGAACTCCCACCGCGGCTCGATGCGCACGTAGATGTGCACGCCCCGGTTGCCGGAGGTCTTCGGGTAGCCGGTGATCCCCAGCTCCTCCAACAGCTCCCGGGCCACGCCGGCGACGCGGCGGGCGTCGGCGAAGGTCGTGCCCGGCTGCGGGTCGAGGTCGAGGCGCAGCTCGTCGGGGCGATCGACGTCGGCCCGACGCACCGGCCACGGGTGGAACGTCAACGCCCCCATCTGCGCGCACCACACCGGCACGGCGACCTCGGTCGGGCAGATCTCGGAGGCGGTCCGCCCCGAGGGGAAGGTGATCGACACCGTCTCCACGAAGTCGGGGGCGCCCTTGGGAACCCGCTTCTGGTAGAACGCGTCCGCGTTGCGGTCGGCCGGGCCGGTGGCGAGTTTCATGCCCTCGCGCACGCCGTTCGGCCAGCGCTCCAGCGCCGTCGGCCGGTCCCGCAGCGCCCGCATGAGACCGTCTCCGACGTCGGCGAAGAACTGGGCGACTCCCAGCTTGGTGACCTGCGGGGTCGTCTCGGTGGCCTCGTAGATCACCCGCTCCGGGCTCGATATGCGCACCGCACGGTCTCCGGCCTGCACGTGCGCCTCGGAGGTCTTCGCCATGACGCGAACCCTAACCGGTGCCTGCGGCGCAGACTCCCGTGCGCACCAGCCCCTCGCGCGCGGGAACCATGGCGGGCGCGGCGGTGTTGCACCGACATGACCTCAGAGCCGAACACCCACACCGACAGCACCTACCCCGTGCAGCGCAGCGACGCCGAATGGCGCGAGCTGCTCTCCCCCGCCGAGTACCAGGTGCTCCGGCAGGCCGGCACCGAGCGCCCGTTCGTCGGCGAGTACACCGACACCACCGACGAGGGCGTCTACTCCTGCCGCGCCTGCGGCGCCGAACTGTTCCGCAGCGAGCACAAGTTCGCCAGCCACTGCGGTTGGCCGTCGTTCTACGTGCCGTCGGCCGAGGACGGCGTCGAGTACATCGAGGACAACAGCCTCGGCATGCGCCGCGTCGAGGTGCGGTGCTCCAACTGCGGCTCCCACCTCGGGCACGTCTTCGAGGGCGAGGGCTACCCCACGCCCACCGACCAGCGGTACTGCATCAACTCGATCTCGATGCGCTTCGAGCCGAAGCAGTAGACCCGCTCGACGACCCACCGACCGCCCAAGACCGCACTGAAAACTGCGTGTCGCGGTGAGGACTGCGGCACGAACCGCAGTTCCGACCACGACACGCAGTTTTCAGGGAAGTGGGGAGTTTCAGGGAAGTGGGGAGTTCTGGGGGAAGTGGGGTCAGGCGACCTCGTCGCGCACGTAGGCGCCGGGGGCGGCGCCGAGCGTCGGTTCGCCGCCACCGAGCTCGCTCGGGGCGTCGACGAGGTCGCCGCTGTGGCCGGCCGACCACTTGGTCCACTCGGTCCACCACGAGCCGCTCTGCTTGGTCGCCTGCGCCTGCCACGTCGAGGCGTCGAGCTCGCCGGCTCCTTCGCCCGTGAAGTAGCTCGCCTTCGGGTTGCTCGGCGGGTTGACCAGGCTCGCGATGTGCCCGGCGTTGCTCAGCACGTAGGTCACGTCGTCGCTGCCGACGAGTTCGGTCGTGCGGTAGGTGCCCTGCCACGGCGTGAGGTGGTCGGTCACCGCGCCCTGCACGAACACCGGCACATCGATCTTCGACGCGTCGAACGAGGATCCCAGGTAGCTCGCCTCGCCCCGGCCCGCCATCGGGCTCGTCTTGAACAGGTCGAGGAACTCGCTGTGCAGCGCGGCCGGCAGCCGGGTGCCGTCGGCGTTCCACGCGAGGATGTCGAAGGCCGGCGGGTCCTGCCCCATGAGGTAGTTGTTCACCCAGTAGTTCCACACCAGGTCGTCGGGGCGAAGCCACGTGAAGGCCGACCCCATCTGCTTGGCGCCGAACACGCCCTTGCTCTTCGAGAGCCGCCGGGCGAAGCCGAGGATCGCGTCGTTGGAGAACGAGTTCATCGGGTACGGCCCGCGCCAGTCGAGCAGCGTCACCGCGAACGAGGCCGCGTTGACCGCGTCGTCGCCGGTGTCGGCCAACCGGTTGAGCACCGTCGCCTCGACGAGCCCGCCGGCGCAGAAGCCGATGACGTTGACCTTCGGTGCGCCGGTCGCCGCACGCACCTCGTCGATCGCCGACAGCACCCGCTGCCCGTAGGTGTCCAGACCCCACGCGGCGTGCTGCTTCTCGGGGTTGCGCCAGCTGAGCATGAAGGTCTGCAGCTCCTGGGAGACCGCGTACTCCACGAAGCTGCGGCCCGGCGCCAGGTCGAGGAAGTAGAACCGCCCGATCGGAGGCGGGACGATCAGGGTCGGGATCTCGCGGACCTTCTCCGTGGTCGGCGTGTATTGGATGACCTCGCCCACCTCGTCGCGGGCGATGACCGCCCCCGGGGTGACGGCCAGGTCCTGCCCGACGGTGAACGCGCCGCGCTTGACCTGCGAGGGCATCGCGCCGTTGCGAACGAGGTCGTCGGCCCAGTGGGTCAGGCCCGTGACGACGCTGCGGCCGCCGGTCTCGTAGGCCCGCTTGAGCGCGGCCGGGTTCGACCAGAAGAAGTTCGTCGGAGCCAGCGCGCTGGTCGCGATTCCGGTCGCGAACCGCAGGGCGGGCAGCTGCTTCACGCCCGCCTTGTCGAGGCGGTCGGTGATGCGGTCGGCCATGGCGCACCAGGCGAGGTAGCCCTGCGCCCAGGCGCGGTACACGGCGTTCTCACGCCAGGTCGGGTCCTTGAAACGGGCGTCCTTGGGGTGGGGCTCGATCGGCGAGGTGCCCGCGCCGACTCGCAGCAGGTCGACCCACAGGCCGACGACCTCCTGCCCGGCTCCCGGCACCTGCCGCAGCAGGCGACCCGCGTCGTCGAGGTTTTCGCGCAACATGGACGCACATGTTATCGGCACCATGCTCGGCTCCGCAGACACCGCGCGCGATTCGGACATGTCGCGCGCCGACCGAGACACCGCGTCCCCACGCATGTCGGGCCCGAGCCGGTCGGGAGCCGGTCGGGAGCCGGTCGGGAGCCAGCCCGGAGCCGGGCCGAACGACCCCGGGCCGAAGCCCAGTGCCCGTTACGGCAGCTCGGCGACCGCCTGGGCCAGCTCGACGCGGGGGCCGGTGTAGAACGGCACCTCCTCGCGCACGTGCAGCCGGGCGCGGCTCGCGCGCAGCTCGCGCATGAGGTCGACGATGCGGTGCAGCTCGTCGGCCTCGAACGCCAGCACCCACTCGTAGTCGCCGAGGGCGAAACTGGCGATCGTGTTGGCGCGCACGTCGGGGTAGTCGCGGGCCATCTGGCCGTGTTCGCGCAGCATGTCGCGGCGCTCGGCGTCGTCGAGCACGTACCAGTCGTAGGAGCGCACGAACGGGTAGACGCACACGTAGTCGCGGGCCCGCTCGCCGGCGAGGAAGGCCGGCAGGTGGCTCTTGTTGAACTCCGCGGGGCGGTGCAGCGCGACGACCGACCACACCGGCTCCAGGTGCTCCCCGAGACGGGTGCGGCGCAGCCCCCGGTACGCCGACTGGGCCGCCTCGATCGTCGGCGCGTGCCACCAGAACATGAGGTCGGCGTCGGCGCGCAGCCCGGCGACGTCGTAGACGCCGCGCACCTGGAGATCCTGCTCGGCCAGCCCGGCCAACAGGTCCTCGACCTCGTCGGCCATCCGCGCCCGCTCCGCCTCGTCTCGCGGCAGCGGCGTGGCGACCCGGAACACCGACCACATCGCATAGCGGATCGTGGCGTTGAGCTCCTTGATGCGGCGGGCGTTGGGGTTCTCGGGCGTCGTCGGCGTCGCGTCGGTCATGGCCTCATTCTCGCGATGCCGGTTCGAGATCGTGACGGGCCCCCTCCAGCCAACGCATCGCGGCGGTGGCGGTCGCTCCGTGCACCAGCACCGAGACGAGGATCGTGAACGCCACCGTCGCCCACAGTTGCTCCGCACCGGGGAAGTCGGTCTGGCCGAACGCGAACGCGACGTAGTAGATCGAGCCGACCCCGCGCACCCCGAAGAAGGCGGTGACGAGCCGCTCCCGCGGTCCGAGTTCGGCGGCGTTGTGGGTGTCGTGGCGGCGGCCGCGACCCAGGGCGAGCAGAGCGCACAGCGGCCGCACGAGGAGCACGAGCGCGATCCCGACCCCGGCGCCCTGCCACGACAGATGCGCGAGCAGGCCGTCGGCGAGGGCCACGCCGACGAGCATGAGCAGCAGCAGCGTGAGCAGCAGCTCGAAGTACTCGATGACCTCGTGCATGTGCCCGTGGTAGTGGTGATGCCGCTCCTGGGCACGCAACACCAGCGCGCTGACGAAGACGGCGAGAAAGCCCCAGCCGTGCAGCACCTCGGTGAGGCCGTAGATCGCCAGCGTCGCCGCGAGCGCCAGCAGCGGCTGCCCGCGCTCGGCGAGCCGCAGCGACTGCAACCGGCTGCGGAACGCGATCTGCCCCAGCGCCCATCCGCCGGCCGCGCCGACGAGCACCCCGATGACGGTCTTGAGCAGCACCTCGTCCAGGAGCCAGCCCACGATCCACTGCGTCGGGGAACCCTGGGTCGCCAGGTAGATCGCCGCGTACACGAACGGGAAGGCGAACGCGTCGTTGAGCCCGGCCTCGCTGGTCAGCGCGAAGCGCACCTCGTCGTGCTCGTCGACGAGCTCGTCGGTGTCGTCGTGCTCCAGGGTCGGGCCCTCGACCTGCACGTCCGCGGCGAGCACGGGGTCCGTCGGGGCGAGCGCCGCGCCGAGCAGCAACGCCGTGGCGGGCGCCAGCCCCATGGCCCACCAGCCGAGCAGCGCCACCGACGCGATGCACAGCGGCATCGCGATCACGAGCAGCCGCCAGGTCGAGCCCCACCGTCTCCAGGACCGCCAGGAGCGCAGGTCCAGCGGCCGGTCGAGCGCCAGCCCGACGCCCATGAGCGCGACGATGACGGTCAGCTCCGCGAGGTGTTCGGTGGCCGAGTCGTGCGCCAGCGGGCTGATCGGCACGCCGCCGGTCCACGGCAGCACCCCGACGACGACGCCGACGAGGATGAGCACGATCGGCGGCGAGGCGGGCAGCCGCTGCAGCATCGTCGGCAGCACCACCGCCAGCAGCAGCGCCAGCCCCACGACGAGATAGAGGACGTCGGCGTTCACCGCTGCATCGTGACAGCTACCGGTGGTCCTGGTGGAGCAGGCAGCGCGTGTTCATGGCCGCGCCACGGATTCGATCGGGGTGCGCAGCACGCCGAGCCGCTCGACCTCGACCTCGACGGTGTCGCCGTCGCTGAGGAGCCACTGCGGGGTGCGGGCGTACCCGACTCCCGACGGGGTGCCGGTGCACAGGATGTCACCGGCGCGCAGCGTGAAGGTGCGCGAGATGAGCGCGAGGGTCTCGCCGGCCTCGTAGATCTGCCGGTCGGTGCTGCTCTCCTGCACGATCTGCCCGTTGACGCGGGTGCGGATCGCCAGCCCGTCGCGCAGGCCGCCCACCTCGTCGGCGGTGACCAGCGGGCCGATCGGCCCCGAGCGGTCGGCGTTCTTGCCGAGGATCCACTGGCTCGTCAGCTTCTGGGCGATGCGGGCGGTGAGGTCGTTGAACGTCGAGTAGCCCAGGATCGCCGCGCGCGCCTGCTCGGCGTCGACATCCGCGAGATCCGCACCGACCCAGGCCGCGACCTCCCCCTCCCAGTCGAGCCCGTTCTCGTCCACCGGCACCGGCACCGGCACTCCGCCGACGACGAGCGAGCGCGTCCAGCGCGCGAACAGCGTGGGGTACGGCGCCTGGTCCTGACCCGCGAACGATCCCTCCGCGATGTGGTCCCGGTAGTTCAGACCGATGCAGATGACGCGGGCCTCGGGCAGCACCGGCGGCACGAGATCGCCCGCCTGCACGTCGACCTCCCGGCCGTCGGGCTCCGCGAGCGCGTGTCGCGGGTCGTTCCAGAAGTCGCGCAGCGGCGCGACCAGCGTGGCCGGGCCGGTCGTCGGCGTGTCCGACGCCTGGGTGCTCGCCACCCACACCTCGTCGCCTGTGTCGCCCGTGCCGCCTGTGCCGCCTGAGCCGTTGACGGCCGCCGACCGCACCCCGATGAGTCGCATCCGCAATCTCCCTTCCCTAAACCCTTGTAAAGGTTGACATGTTTTCTGCAGACTAGCGCCTATGAGTCCGTCGAGCGCGTCGTCGTCCGCACAGCCTCCCGCCCGCCCGGGTGGGGAGTCGCCTCTGGGCGCACTGTCGATCCTGCCCGCCCGATCGCGCTCCGAACAGCTCGCCGACGTGCTCGCCGAGCACATCGACGGCAAGGGCCTGCGCGGCGGCGACCGCGTCGGCACCCTCGAGGACATTCGCGCCGAGACCGGCTTCGCGCGCGCCACGGTCAGCGAGGCGGTCCGCCTGCTACGCGAACGCGGCGTGCTCGAGATCCGGCCCGGCCGCGGCGGCGGCATCTACGTCGCTGCCCAGACACCCGTCGTGCGGATGCGACACACGCTGCTGTCGGCGCGGGCCGGGGCCGACGACGTGGCCTACGCCATCGAACTGCGCGAGGGCCTCGAGGAGCCGGTCGCCCGCGCCGCCGCTCGCACGTGCACGCCGACCGACGCCCAGCACCTGCGGGAGGCGGTGCGGGTGCTGGCCGACAGCGCCGACTACGAGACCTTCATCCGGCGCAACTGGGCCCTGCACGAGCAGATCGCCGCGCTGTGCCCCAACCCGATGATGGGCGCGGTCTACACCAGTTGCCTCGGCTACCTCGTGCGCACCAACCCCAGCTACGACGACGGCGAGGCCGGCGCCTACATCGCGCAGCGCGCGGCCGTGCACGAACGACTCGTCGAGGCGATCATCGCGGCCGACGCGAGCGCCATCGCCGACGCGGTGCGCGAGCACAACCTCACCGACCCAGATCTCGCCGCCCGCGCGCCCGCGCAGGAAGGACCGGTCCGATGACCCAGGCCAGCGGCGAATACCGCGCCCACCTCTTCCCGCCGGGGCACCCGCGCATCGAGTCGCTGCGCGGCCTGGACGCCTACGCGTACGCGCCGCGGGCGCGACACGACGAGTTCACCGGCGGGCTCATCGACGGCTGGCGCCGCCTGTACAAGCAGCCGTTCGTCGGCGTGACCAGCGACGGGACCCTGCGCGAGGGCCTCTACGACGGCGACCTCGACGTCCCGGAGGCCGACCGCGCGCCGGTCGCGGCGATGCTCGCCGCCGCCACCGAGCTGCTCGACATCGTCGACGACGACGAGCGGGCGCGGCTGTGCCAGGGCGTCGACGCCGTCGAATGGCAGACGTGGGCCAACCCCGAGTTCCTCCAGTTCGACACCGGCCTGCGGCTGGAGTTCAGCCGGCCCGACGTCGTCGAGGCGTTCCTGCGGCTCGTGCAGGCGTCGACGAGCCCCCGCGGGTACGAGCTGATCCGCACGGCGATGCGCATCAACGGCTTCCTCGGCGACGTCGTCGGTCTGCCCGGCATCATGAACGAGCTCAGCTACAACGTCGCGCTCTACGGCGAACCGCACCCCAGCGCACCCTGGGGCTGGCAGCTGTACGGGCACCACTGCGCGGTCAACTGTCTCGTCGTCGACGGCGCGATGGTCTTCACCCCCGTCTTCCTCGGCGCCGAGCCGAACGAGATCGACGCGGGCCCGCACGCCGGCACGGTCGCCTTCACCGAGCGCATCGCGCTCGGCCGGGCGATCATGGCGCAGCTGACCGACTCCCAGCGCAGCCAGGCGATCACCTACGACGCGCTCGTCGATCCCGCGATGCCGCCGGGGCGGGTGCACCCCGGCGACGAACGGCACCTCGCGGGCGCCTTCCAGGACAACCGCGTGATCCCCTACGAGGGCGTGTGCGTTGCCGAGCTCTCGCCCGCGGCACAGGAACTCGCCTGGGAACTGCTCGCGGACTTCTCCTGCCTCCTGCCCCCGGGCCCCGCCCGCCGGCGCGACGCGCAGGTGCGCGCCCACGTCGCGGACACCTGGCTGAGCTGGATCGGCGGCACCGGCGCGAACGAGCCCTACTACCTGCGCGTGCAGAGTCCGGTCGTCATCGCCGAACTCGACCACCACTGCGGGGTGTTCCTCACCAACGACACCCCCGCCCCGTTCCACATCCACACGGTGCTGCGCACCCCCAACGGCAACGACTACGGCCGCGCCCTCGTGCGCGCCCACACCCTGCGCCGCGCCACTGACGGCCCGCTGCGCGCTCCGCCCCCGACTCATCGACCTGCGCTCGACCTGCGCTCGACCTGCCCCGAAGGAGTGGCCATGGCCTCCCCTGCCGCGACGCCCGACCCGCGCGACCCGCACGCGACCCCACGATCGGCCCTGCCGATCTTCCTCACCTGCTGGCTGGCGCTGCTCGCCGACGGCTACGACCTGTACGTCTACGGCGCCACGCTGCCGGGTTTCATCGGGCCGCAGAACTGGGGGGTGACCCGCGAACAGGCCGGCCTCGTCGGCAGCCTCGCGCTCGTCGGCATGCTCATCGGCTCGCTGGCCGCGGGCGTGCTCACCGACCGGTTCGGGCGCCGGCGCATGTTCGCCGTCTCCGTCGCGACGTTCTCGGCGTTCATGGTGGCCTGCGCCCTCGCCCCGACCTTCACGGTCTTCGGCGTCTTCCGGTTCCTCGCCTGCCTCGGTGTCGGCGGGCTGCTGCCGACCGCGGTCGCCGTCGCCAACGAGTTCGCCGGGGCCGCACGCAAGTCGATCGTGCTCGGCGCGGTGCTCACCGGGCCCGCCGTCGGCACCGTCATCGCCTCGACCGCCGCCGCGACCCTCATCCCCGCTCACGGCGTGCGCCCGGTCTACGCGATCGGCGGGCTGGCGCTGCTGCTCATCCCCGTCGCGCTGCGCGTGCTGCCGGAGTCGCCCGCGTTCCTGCGGGTGCGCGGCCGTGACGACGAGGCCGACGCCATCGCCGGCCGCTACGGGTTGCCCGTGCCCGAACGCGCCCGTCGCGTCGGGAGCGCCACCCCCACCGCCGCCGGTGGCCTCTTCCAGGGCGGGCTGGCTCCGGCCACGCTCGGAATCTGGGCCATCTGCCTGCTCAGCCTGCTGACGATCTTCGGCCTGACGACGTGGCTGCCGCAGGTCATGCGGGAGGCGGGCTTCGGGACGAGCGCCGCGATCCGGTTCCTGCTGTGGTACTCCCTCGGCGCGATCGTCGGCACCCTCATCGCCTCCCGCGTGGGTCAGCGCACCGCACCGAAGGTCGTGGTCGTCATCGGCTTCGCGAGCGCCGCCCTCGCCCTCGCGTTCGTCTCCACACAACCCACTGGGGTCGCGCTCATCGCGGCCGTCGTCGTCGCCGGTTTCGGCGGCCTCGGCACCCAGAACATGATCAACGACCACATCGCGCAGTTCTACCCGGCGCACCTGCGGGCCACCGGCCTCGGCTGGGCGCTCGCCGTCGGCCGGATCGGTGCGATCGCGGGACCGACCTACGGCGCCATGATGATCGGCTCGACCGGCGGCGTCCGGGCGGCTGCGATCGCCTTCGGCGTGCCCGCCGCGATCGGCGCGGTCATCGCGCTCGCCCTGCCCTCGATCGCCCGTCGCCACGGTGCGAACGAGCCCGGCGAGACGATGCTCGAGCCGACCAGGGCCGAGTCGTGACCCGCCGCTCCCCCGCGAACGTCGCGGACCTGCCCGAGCACGCACCCGTCGTCATCGCCGGAGGCGGACCGTCCGGTCTCATGGCCGCCCTCGACCTCGCGCGGCGCGGCGTCGCGTCCGTCGTCATCGAGCCGCGGCTCGACGTCGACCCCTACCGCCCGCGGGCCAAGACGACCAACGCCCGGACCATGACGATGCTGCGCGCGCTCGGCGTGGCCGACGAGATCCGCGCAGCGGCACCGCTGTCGGTCGACTACTCCGAGGACGTCGTGTTCTGCACCGCCGTCGACGGGCACGAGCTGCGCCGCTTTCGCCACGCCTTCCAGCTCTACGCCGACGGCTTCGCGCACTCCCCCGAGATCGGCCAGCAGATCCCGCAGCCGCTCGTCGAACAGGTGCTGCGGGAGGCGGTCGCCCGGCAGCCGCAGTGCCTGCTGCTTCTCGGCCTTCGGGTCGACGGGGTGGCGGACGCCGACTCCGAACAGCCGGTCGTCACCGTGAGCGACGCCTACGGTGGGCGGCGTCGGATCCGCGCCGACTACGTCGTCGGCGCCGACGGCGGGGCCTCGGCGGTGCGCAAGAGCCTCAGCATCGCGATGGAGGGCACCTCGGCGCCGCGCCCGAACTTCAACGTCGTGTTCCGCTCTCGCGAACTCGCCGATCGAGTGAGGGTGCCCGCGGCCGTGCAGTACTGGATC
>JBDIAM010000079.1:0-12272 GCA_039812445.1 Piscicoccus intestinalis
CTCTCGGCGCCCGCGCTGTCGGCGCCCGCGCTGTCGGCGCCCGCGCTGTCGGCGGCCGCGCTGTCGGCGGCCGCGAGGGCATCCGCAGCGGCGAACAGCTCGGGCCCCGCGTCGGGCGCGACCTTGCGTGCGAACGGGGCGGTCGAGCCGGCGGCCAGCTCGCGCAGCGTGGCGACGTCGAGCCACTGCGGGCTGGAGCGCCCGGGAGGAAACCGTTTGAGGGTCGTCTCGCCGTGCGTGATGCGCAGCCCGGGCTCGGCGTGCAGCAGCGACTGCACATACGACTCGTCCGAGATCCTCACGGTCCGAAAGAACGTCGCCAGCGAAGGATCGGCCTGGTGGCGTTCCAGCACCCGGGTCAGCGCCCGCTGCGACAGCATCATCCACTGGCTGCACTTGGTGACCCGCAGACCGCGCGGCGGACGCGCCCACGGCCGGGCCACCCCGATGAGCCAGTGCCGGTCGGTCGCGGTGAAACGCGGCAGGATCTGCACGACCGGCCTGGTCACGGTGCCGAGTCGCCACCCGGCGTGCCGCACGAGCCGGTACGCCCCGGCGTGTCGCGGGCGGGTGACATCGACCGCGTGCCACCGAAACCGCCAGTCCTGCGGGTGGTCGGCGATCGGCTCGAGCAGCGCGTCGACACCGTCGGCCGCGAGGCCCGCCTCCCAGCGCCGCAGGTCGCGAATCGGGTAGTCCTGCCCGGAGATCAGCACGTAGTGCGAGGCGCCCGTCATCGCCTGCGCCTGGCCCAGCGCCTCGAGCATCGCCTCCGTGAGCGACCAGGTGCCCCAGCGCACCCGCACGCGGCTGACGAACGGGATCGCGCCCGCCCGCCGCAGCGCGGCCGCGTCGAAGGCGTCGGGATCCTCGAACCGCACGAGCACTCGGGCGCCCGGGCTCACCGCGCGGATCCGGCGCACGAGCCGTTCGGTGCCCGAAGACTCGTGTGCCACAACGACATAGCAGAAGGCCTGGGCCGTCATGTCGCTTACGATAACGAGAGAGGGCGCGCGTGCCGCGCGCCTCGCCGGGCGTGGGGGCGCCGGGTCGCCTCATGACGAACGAGGGGATACGTGTCATGACCGCTCCGCCGGCTCAGGCGAGTTCGCGCACCAGTACCGCGCGCACGCTGCTGCGCGGCACGTCGTGGTCGGCGGCGGCGCAGCTCATCCCGCTCGTGGTCAACCTGGCGATGACGCCGTGGGTCATCCACGGTCTCGGCGCCGGCCGCTACAGCGTGTTCCTGCTCGTCTCGACGCTCGTCTCGATGCTCGGCACCCTCGACGGCGGTATCGGCCAGTCGGCGCTGCGGTTCTTCACGATCTACGCCGGCCGGGACGACCGCGTCGCGACCACCCGACTGTTGTTCTCGGTCTCCGTCATCGTCGCGGTGGGCGCCCTGGCCGTCACCGCCGCGGTGCTCGCGCTCGCCGGGCGGCTGCTCGACTTCTTCCGCCTCGACCCGGGCCTGCGCGACGAGGCGTGGGTGCTGCTCGTCGTGCTCGTGCCGGTCACCGGCGTGCTGCTGCTGCGCAACCTCTACAGCTCGGTCGTCTACGCCCGCCAGCGCTTCGGCACGATGTCGATGGCGCTGCTCGCCGGATACGCCGTCTATACGGTCGGGCTCGTGGTCACCGTGCTGCAGGGCTGGGGCCTGTACGGGCTCGCGGGCGCTCTCGTCGCCCAGGGACTGGTCGTCGGCAGCGTCTCGGTGCCGGTCGGCCTGCGCTACCTCGACCGCGCGGGGCTGCGCCTGCTGAGCCGCGCCGAGTTCGGCGAGTTCTTCGGCTACGCCTGGCGCGTGCAGGTCAGCGGCCTGCTGACGTTCATCGGCTACCAGAAGGACCAGCTCGTCGCGGGCCGACTGCTCTCCGCGCAGCTGTCCGGGCCGTTCGGGCAGGGCACGAGCTTCGCCACGCAGCTGGCGTGGATGCCGCAGAACGCCGTCGGCCCGATCCAGGCGCTCATCGGCCAGCGCGTCGGGGCGCACGGGGCGCCGGCCGCGGCCCCCACCGCGGAGTCCGTGCAGCGACTGTGGGTCAAGGCCGTCGTCGGCTGGTGCGCGCTCGGCGCCCCGGCCGCCTACGTCGGCGTGCGCGCCTGGCTACCCGACTCGTTCGCGCTCGCGGGCACTGTCGCCGCGATGCTGCTCCTCGGCAACATGTGCTGGCTCATGGCGCGGGTGCTCGTGCTGTGGGGCCTGGCGCTCGGCAACTCCGGCCTGGAGATGCGCGGCACGATCGCGGGGCTGACGAGCAACGTGGCGCTGAGCCTGGCGCTGTACGCCCCGTTCGGGATGCTCGGCATCGTCGCGGCCACCGCCCTGTCCAAGGTCGTACAGAGCGCCTACGTCAGCTGGGACGCCCGCCGCAGCCTGCCCACCCGGCTGCGCTGGTTCGTCCGCGACGTGCCCTGGCTGGCCGCGGCGGTGGCGCTCGGAGCCTGTGCCGCCGTCGAACTCGCGCTCGCCCCGCACCTGCCGCGCGGCGCACTCGGCCTGCTCGGAGCCGGGCTGGCCGCCGCGCCGGTCGCCGCCGGCTACGTGCTGCTCGCGTTCACCGGTCCCGAGCGCCGGCAGCTGTGGGCGGGCGTGCGTCGCCGCCGCCGTCGCTGACTCGGGCCTCGCCGCTGCTGATCGCCTCGCCGGCGAACCCGTCGGCGCCCGTGCCCTGTTCGCCGCCGTCGACGAACTCGACGAGCGGCCCGAGGCGGGGGTCGTCGCGCAGCGAGTACTCGTAGATGCCGCGGATCTTGTGATAGGCGTTCGCGTGGAGCCGGACCGGCCGACCGAGCAGCGCGGCCCCGATCCCGATGTGCAGCCGATCGGTCTCCACGCGCTCGTAGCGGGCCAGCGTGCGCAGCAGCGTCGACGCCGAGCGCAGCACGCTGTCGCGGTCGAGCACGCCGTGATTCGCGACGAGCGAGAGGTCGTCGCGCCAGCGGGCGCCGGGGTGCGCGCCGGTGGCCTCCGCGTCGACCCGCCAGGCCCGCAGCGTGCCGCCGCGGCGGGCCGCGAGCCGGTGGTAGCCCAGCGCCAGCGAGCGTTCGAGCTCGCGGCGGCCGGGGAGGCGGTTCGGTCGCCGCGCGCGAGATCCGGGCGCCGCGAGCAGTCGGCGCGGATCGACGTGCAGCGCCATGTCGTGGTCGAGGAGCACCCGGCAGCGCAGGCCCAGGGAGCGGGCGTAGGCGAGGCTGTAGCGCTCGCGCACGAAGAGCACGTCGCGGGGCCGCAGCAGGCGTAGCGTGTCGGCGTTGCCCGACAGCGACTGCGGCAGCAGCACGAGCGCCGCGTCGAGCCGCGTGAGGGCCGCCAAGGCGGGGGCGCCGAAGTCCCAGTGCGAGGTGAGCCAGCCGCCTCCGGCGAGGATGAGCACGTCATCGGCCGTCGGCCCGGCGGGGGCGAGGGCGTCCCCGGCAAGCTCGGTGAACGGCACGTCGAGGCGCTCGGCGAGGTGATAGAAGCCCGCCGCGATGAGCGCGTCGCCGGCGTTGCCGGGTATCGGGCGGTAGTACCGGCGGCCGGGGCGTCGCCGCAGCTCGCCCAACACTTCGCGCACACTGCTCACGGCGGCACCCTCCGAGGCTCGACGACGGCTCCGACTCCTCCATGGTGCGGTGAATCACAATGTGCGCCAAACGGACTCGCCCGGAGACGGCGGACCCACAGGCAGCCTGCCGAGCGGGGCCGGCCAGGCCCGTCCCGTTCGCTAGACTCGACCCACATTCCGCGCACCGCCCACCGACGGAGGACCCCGTGGCCGAACTGCAAGTCGAACTCGTCGCCGCCAACGGCAAGCTGTGGGAGGGCGAGGCGAGCCAGGTCAGCGCCCGAGGCGTCGAAGGTGATCTCGGGGTGCTGCCGGGGCACGTGCCGATGCTGACGGCGCTCGCCGCCGGCGACGTGCGTATCGAGAGCGGCTCGGGCGAGAAGACGGTCACCGTCGACGGCGGTTTCCTGTCGGTCGACGAAGACCGCGTGACGATCGTCGTCGAGAACGCCCAGCAGGCCTGAATCGGCTCCTTCGCGACCGGGGCAACGAGCATGGCAGACGCCGTCGACGAGGTGCTCCTCACGAGCGAGATCGTCCTCGGCACGCTCATCCTGCTGCTCGCGGTCTTCCTCGTCGTCACCCTCATCCGGCGGCGCCTCATCGCGGGGTCGGGCGTCGTCACGCTGTGCGCGCTGCGCGGGCGCGACACCCGCTGGCGCAGCGGGCTGCTGAAGATGACCGCCGAGCACCTGCAGTGGTACCCGCTGTTCGGCATCACCCCGCGCCCGCGGCACGTCTGGGAGCGCGCGGACATCGAGGTCGAGGGCTCGGGCACCGCCGAATCCGCCGACGCCCGCAGCGCGGTCGTCGGCATGGCCGCGCCCGTGCAGGTCTCCTTCAGCACCGACGGCGGCCGGCGCGCCTCGCGCTTCCAGCTCGTGCTCTCCTCGGGTGCCTACACCGCGCTGCGCGCGTGGCTCGAGGCCGCACCGCCCACCGACCGCCGGTTCGAGGCCTGAACGGCCTTACGGGGTCCGGTCATTCGGCGTCTCACCGCCCGAGCCGTCGCCGCCTGATGCCTCCGGCGACTCACCGCCCGGGGCATCGGCGGCGGGAGCATCGCCACCCGGCGCGTCGGCCTGCGACTCGCGGCCTCCGCCGGGCTGCCACAGCACGTCGCCCCCGGCGTCGAGGTTGGCGACGCGGGCGAGGATGAACAGCAGGTCCGAGAGCCGGTTGAGGTACGTCGCGGTGAGCGGGTTGACGCCGCCGGGCGGGGTGGCGCCCTTCTCCGCCGGTTCGGTGCCGTAGGCCTCGATGGCCGCCCACGTCGAGCGTTCGGCCCGGCGGGTGATCGTCGTGGCGAGGTGCAGGTAGGCCGAGCCCGGGCTGCCTCCGGGGAGGATGAACGAGCGCAGCTTCTGCAGCCGCTCGTTGTAGGTGTCGCAATCGGTCTCGAGCTCGTCGATCCAGCGCTGCTGCACGCGCAGCGGCGGGTACTCGTAGCTCGGCGCGAGCGGGTTGCACAGGTCGGCGCCGACGTCGAACAGGTCGTTCTGCACCCGCGTCAGCGTCGCGACGACGTCGGGCGGCAGGCCCCCGCAGGCGATCGCGATGCCGAGGGCGGCGTTCGCCTCGTTGGCGTCGGCATAGGCCGCCAGGCGCGGGTCGGTCTTGTGCGTGCGGGAGAAGTCACCCAGGTGCGTCTGCCCGCCGTCTCCGGTGCGTGTGTAGATCCGCGTGAGATTGACCATGCCCCGATCGTGCCAGGCCACCGCGCGTCACTCGGCCGAAGGCTGCCCTTTCGGCCGAGGGCTAGGGTTACAGCCGGAGCCCTCGACCGATAGGGCAGCCTTCGGCCAAGTGTGTGCGCGGGCGTGGGGATGTCGGGAAGGGGGCGCGAGCGCGCAGTGCGCGGGATACCGTGCATCCCATGGGTGAGCGCACGAAGCCGTGGGTCATGCGAACGTACGCCGGGCACTCCAGTGCCGCGGCGAGCAACGAGTTGTATCGCCGGAACCTGGCCAAGGGCCAGACCGGCCTGTCGGTGGCCTTCGACCTGCCGACGCAGACCGGGTACGACCCCGACGACGAACTCGCCAAGGGCGAGGTCGGCAAGGTGGGGGTGCCGATCAGCCACATCGGCGACATGCGAGCCCTCTTCGAGGGCATCCCGCTCGCGCAGATGAACACGTCGATGACGATCAACGCGCCCGCGATGTGGCTGCTCGCGCTCTACGAGACCGTCGCCCGCGAGCAGGCGGCCGCCGGCGACGTCGAGGGGCTGAGCACCGACGCGAAGGGCCAGGACGACGCCGTGCGGGCCCTGGCCGGCACCACCCAGAACGACATCATCAAGGAGTACCTCTCGCGCGGCACCCACGTGTTTCCGCCCGCGCCGAGCCTGCGGCTGACCGCCGACACCATCGCGTACACGCTCTCCGCGATGCCGAAGTGGAACCCCGTCAACATCTGCAGCTACCACCTGCAGGAGGCGGGCGCCACGCCCACCCAAGAGGTCGCCTTCGCGATGGCGACCGCGATCCAGGTGCTCGACACCGTGCGCGAGCGCGGCGAGGTGCCGCAGGAGAAGTTCGGCGACATGGTCGCCCGCATCAGCTTTTTCGTCAACGCCGGCGTGCGCTTCGTCGAGGAGATGTGCAAGATGCGCGCGTTCGTGCAGCTGTGGGACGAGATCACCCGCGAGCGCTACGGCGTGCAGGACCCCAAGCACCGCCGGTTCCGGTACGGCGTGCAGGTCAACTCCCTGGGCCTGACCGAGGCCCAGCCGGAGAACAACATCCAGCGCATCGTGCTCGAGATGCTCGGCGTCACCCTCAGCAAGGACGCCCGCGCCCGCGCCGTGCAGCTGCCCGCGTGGAACGAGGCGCTCGGCCTGCCGCGCCCCTGGGACCAGCAGTGGAGCCTGCGCATGCAGCAGGTGCTCGCCTACGAGTCCGACCTGCTGGAGTACGACGACCTATTCACCGGCTCCGTCGTCGTGGGCGCCAAGGTCGACGAGATCGTCTCGGGCGCCAAGGAACTCATGGCCAAGATCGAAGACCTCGGCGGGGCCGTCGTCGCCGTCGAGTCGGGCTTCCTCAAGGGCGAGCTCGTCGCGAGCCACGCCCGGCGGCGTCGCCGCATCGAGTCCGGCGAGGAGATCGTCGTCGGCGTCAACAAGTTCACGAGCACCGAGCCCAGCCCGCTGATCGAAGACCTCGACACCGCGATCCACCGCGTCGACCCCGGCGTCGAGGCCGCCGCCAAGGCGGCCGTGCAGGCCTGGCGCGAGCGGCGCGACGCCGACCCGGCCGCCAAACAGGAGGTCGCCGACGCCCTCGCCCAGCTCAGCGCCGACGCCGCCGACGACTCCGTCAACCTCATGGAGGCCACGCTGCGCTGCGCCCGCGCCGGCGTGACGACCGGCGAATGGGCCGGCGCGCTGCGCGAGGTGTTCGGCGAGTACCGCGCCCCCACCGGCGTCTCCGGCGCCGTGAGCAGCGCCGACGGTGCGCGGCCCGACTCCGGCGAGCAGGAGTCCGACTCCGTGCGCCGCACCCGCGAGGTGCGTCAGGCCGTCGCGGAGACGGGCGAGGCGCTCGGCGGGCGGCTGCGGCTGCTCGTCGGCAAGCCGGGCCTCGACGGGCACAGCAACGGCGCCGAGCAGGTCGCCGTGCGCGCCCGCGACGTCGGCTTCGAGGTCGTCTACCAGGGCATCCGGCTCACGCCGCGGGAGATCGTGGCGGCGGCCGTCGCCGAGGACGTGCACTGCGTCGGCATCTCGGTGCTCTCCGGCTCCCACATGGAGCTCGTGCCGGACATCCTCGACGGACTGCGTGAGGCCGGAGCCGGTGACGTGCCGGTGATCGTCGGCGGCATCATCCCCTCGGCCGACGCGGCGCGCCTGCGCGAACTGGGGGTCGCCGCGGTGTTCACGCCGAAGGACCACGACCTCACCGACGCGATGGGCATGATCGTCGACGTCGTCCGCCGCGCGAACGGCCTGGCGCCGTTGCGAGAGCTGCAGCCCGCGTGAGCGATCTGCAGTGCCCGGTGACGTTCTACGTGCGCAGCCCACGGACCGCCGGCGCCGACGACGAGGCCGATGAGCGGCTGCCCGTCGCCGATGACGAGGTGCGGATCGCGCTCGTCTACGCGGCGCCGACCCGGGCCCTGGCCGCCGAGCGGCTCGCCGAGTCCCTGGGATGCGCCGTGCGGGTAGAGGATTCGCTGGACGACGAGGTGCTGCCGGCGCTGCACGAACTCGCCGACCTGCACCGCGGCGAGAGCGTCGTCGTGCTGCCCGCGGCCGAGGTGCCGACCCGCTCGGCGTTCCCGTGGGTGCGGGTGCGCATCGACGGCGATGGCACGAGCATCGCGCCGCTCACCGACGGCCAGCCTGGCTGACGTCGAGCCGACCGACCGACGTCCAGCCCGGCTGACGTCAGCGGCCGACCGACGTCAGCCGACCCCGGTCGCGGCCTCGCGGCGCGGGTCGCCGGCGGCTTCGAGACCGTCGCTGGCGTCGAGCATCGCCGCGCCGACCCCGCCGAAGTACATCGCGACACCGGGGTACTGCACGTGCGGCAACCCGGTCGCGGCGACCGCGTCGGCCAGCGGCTGCTCGTCTTCGAACTCCAGGCGCTCGCTGCCGTCGTCGAGCACCGAGACGTGCACCCGGGGCTGGTCGATCGCGCGTTGCAGCGGGTGCCGGTCGAGGCAGACGCCGCCGAGCACCTGGAACAGCGCGGTCGTGATCCGGTCGGCGCCGGGGCTGCCGACCGCGAGCACCGAGCCGTCGGGGCGGCGCCCGGTCGTCGGGGCCATGTTGCTGGCGAGCCTGGTGCCGGGAGCCAGCGCGTGCAGGCCCCGTCGGTTCAGCTCGGGCTCCCCGAGGGCGTTGTTGAGCACGAGGCCGGTGTGCGGCGTGGTGATGCCGGAGCCGTACCCGGCGGAGGTCGTGATCGCGCAGGCCAGCCCGTCGGCGTCGACGACCGAGACGTGGATCGTCTCCGGGGCGGCGCACACCGCCTCCAGGCCGGCGGGGCCGAGTCGCTCGAGCAGGTCGATGAGTTCGCGTCCGGCGACCTCGAGATCGTCGGCGCGGTCGATCGCCCGGCGGCGGTAGCCGAGCACGAGCCGCTCGATGTCGATCACGTCGCCGGCGTGCGTGACGCCGTGCCGCACGCGCCGTTCGGAGAGCAGCCGCAGCATCGTCGTCAGCACCGGACCGCCGATCGACGGCGCGGGATTGACACCGATGTCCCAGCTGCCGAGACGGCTGCGCAGCGCCGGGCGGGTCGTCGTGCGGTAGGCGGCGAGATCCTCACGGCTGAGCAGGCCGTCGTGCGCCGTCATGTCCGCCGCGATCGCCTCGCCCAGCTCGCCGCCGTAGAGCACCCGGACGTCACGGCCGATCGCCTCCATGGAGTCGGCGAGGTCGGGAGACCGCATGATCTGGCCGGAGGCGGGCAGACCGCCTCCCTGGTAAAGGAACTCGCGCGACTGGTGGTCGGGGTCGAAGAGCGCGACGGCTCCGACGAGGTAGTCGGCGGCGGCCGACCCGAGCCGGTAGCCGTCGCGGGCGGCGTGGGCGGCCGGGGCGACGAGCTCGCGCCACGGCGCCCGGCCGAAGCGCGCGTTGGCCTCGTGGGCGGCGGCGAACATGCCCGGGGTGGCGACGGAGCCGTGCCCGCCGTACACGGTGAGGCCGCCGTAGAAGTCGATGTGGATCGCCTGCACGCCCCGCCCGAAGGCCTCCGGCGGCCGGCCGCGGCCCGGCATCTCGACGTTGCCGTCGATGACCAGCGGCTCGTCGTCGCGACCCCACACGTTGATGAACGCGCCGCTCATCGGGCTGACGACCCCGGGTTGGGTGACGGTGCACGTGATGATGGCGGCGATCGCCGCGTCGACCGCGTTGCCGCCCGCGTCCGCGACCTGCAAGGCCGCCTCGACGCCGTGGGCATCCGGGGCGGCGACGGCGACGCGAGGGGTGGGCACGGCGACCTCCTGGGGAGTCAACAGACGGAGCCGGGCGCGCGCGGCGGCCCGGCGCGAGCAGTCTTCCAGAGCCGGGCCCGCCCGCGCCGCCCTACCCGCGCCCACTTCCACGACGCTGAGAACTGCGTGTCGTGGTCGGGACTGCGGCACGGACTGCAGTTCTCACCACGACACGCAGTTCTCAGCGACGTTCGGGGGGACCTCAGAAGAGGCGCTGGAGGGGGTCGTCGGCGCCGCGGAGCGCGTCGTAGTCGAGCGTGAGGCAGCGGATGCCGCGGTCGGCGGCGAGCGTGCGCGCCTGCGGCTTGATCTCCTGCGCGGCGAAGACGCCGCGCACCGGTCCGCCGGTCGTCAGGTGCGGGTCGCGGTTGAGCAGCTCCAGATACCTCGTGAGCTGCTCCACACCGTCGATCTCGCCGCGCCGCTTGATCTCGACCGCCACGTGCACGCCGTCGGCGTCGCGGCACAGGATGTCGACGGGTCCGATCGCCGTCATGTACTCCCGGCGCACGAGGCTGTACCCGGCTCCCAGGGTCGTGATGTGCTCCGCGAGGAGCGCCTGCAGATGCGCCTCGACCCCGTCCTTGACGAGCCCCGGATCGACGCCGAGCTCGTGGCTGGAGTCGTGCAGCACCTCGTGAATGCGGATCCGCAGCTGGTCGGCCTGCTTGGCGCTCGCCTTCGCGCCGCGCCCGGTGCCGGCGAGCACGACCCACACCGCGGTCGTGCCCTCGGCGGCCTCGACCTCGCTGGGCTCCTCGACGGTGAGCCGGCACGGCGGCGACATCCAGTTCAGCGGCTTGTAGGAGCCGCCGTCGCTGTGCACCAACACCGACCCGTCGGCCTTGACGAGCAACAGCCGGGTGGCCAGGGGCAGGTGGGCGGTGAGCCGGCCGAGATAGTCGACGCTGCACGTGGCGATGACGAGACGCACCCGCTCACAGTAAACGTCGCGCGATCCTGGCAGACTCGTGCCCCATGGCACGCGAGATCGAACGGGTGGCCGTCATCGGCCTGGGAACCATGGGCGCCGGCATCGTCGAGGTGTTCGCCCGGCACGGGTTGACGGTCGTGGGAGTCGACGCCTCGCAGGAGGCGGTGACGCGCGGCCGCGGGTTTCTCGAGTCGTCGACCCAGCGCGCCGCGGACCGCGGGAAGATGAGCGCCGACGAGCGCGACACGCTGCTGGGGCGGGTCAGCTTCAGCGCCGACATCGCCGCCGTCTCCGACGTCGACCTCGTCGTCGAGGCGGTGCCCGAGCGCATCGAACTCAAGCGCGACATCTTCGCCCAGCTCGACGCCCACGCCCGCCCCGACGCGATCCTCGCGACGAACACCTCGAGCCTGTCGGTGACGGACATCGCGACGTCCACCCACGACCCGACGCGCGTCGTCGGCATGCACTTCTTCAACCCGGCGACGGTGCAGAAGCTCGTCGAGGTCATCCGCACCGTCATCACCCGCGACGACGTCGTGCAGGCCGTCACCGAACTGGCCCGGCGCCTGGGCAAGCTGCCGGTGGCCGTCGGCGACCGGGCCGGCTTCATCGCCAACGCGCTGCTGCTCGGCTACCTCAACCACGCGGTCTCGATGTACGAGAACAAGTACGCCAGCCGCGAGGACATCGACGCGGCGATGACCGCGGGCTGCGGCTATCCGATGGGGCCGCTCGCGCTGCTCGACCTCATCGGCCTGGACACCTCCTACGCCGTGCTCGACACGATGTACAAGGAGGGTCGCGACCGCCTCCACGCGCCGAGCCCGCTGCTCAAGCAGATGATCACCGCGGGCATGCTCGGCCGCAAGACCGGCCGCGGGTTCTACACGTACGAGAAGCCCGGCTCCGGCAAGGTCGTGCCCGACGACCACACGCCCGAGCCGGCGTCGAACGCCGCCGAGGGCACGTCCATCGAGCGGGTCGGGGTGGTCGGAGCCGGGGCGATGGCCGTCGGCATCGCGCAGGTGCTCGCGGAGGCGGGGCTACGGGTCCGCCTCGTGGCCCGCACCGAGCAGCGTCGTGCCGACGCGGAGAACGACCTCGCCAAGGGCCTGCACAAGGGGGTGCAGCGGGGGCGGCTGGAGCCGTCGGCCCGCGACGAGATCCTCGCCCGGGTCACGACGAGCGCGCGGCTCGACGACCTCGCCGACTGCCAGGTCGTCATCGAGGCCATCGCCGAGGACCTCGTCGCCAAGCAGGCGATGTTCGAGAACCTCGACGAGGTGTGCAGCCCCGGCACGGTGCTCGCGACGACCACCGCCTCCCTGCCGGTCGTGCAGTGCGCTGCGGCCACGAAGCGCCCGCAGGACGTCGTCGGCATGCACTTCTTCGCGCCGCCGCAGGACGTCGACCTCGTCGAGGTCGTGTCGACCGTCTCCACCGCCCCGCGCACGACGGCGACGGCGGTCGAGCTGTGCGAGCGCATCGGCAAGCGGGCGGTGCGCACCGCGGACCGCTCGGGCTTCGTCGTCAACACCCTGCTGTTCCCCTACCTCAACGACGCGGTCAAGATGCTGGAGACCAACTACGCCACCGCCACCGACATCGACGCCGCGATGAAGTTCGGCTGCGGGCTGCCGCAGGGGCCGTTCGAGGTGCTCGACTCGGTGGGGCTCGACGTGGCCCTCGGCGTCCAGCGACAGCTCTACCTGGAGTTCCGCGAGCGGAGCCTGAGCCCCGCCCCGCTCCTGGAGCACCTCGTGCGCGCCGGGTACGTCGGGCGCAAGAGCGGCCGCGGCTTCCACACGTACGAGAACGCGTAGCCGAGCCGGCCG
>JBDIAM010000080.1:0-12066 GCA_039812445.1 Piscicoccus intestinalis
CCGTCGAGCTGCCCGTCGGCCAGCGGCCCGCCGCGGTGCGGGCACACGGCGTCGAGCGCCACGACCCGCCCGTCGCGCAGCCGGAACAGCGCCACCTGCCGCCCGCCGACGTCGAACGCCCGGCCCTCCCCGACCGCCAGGTCGGTCAGCGCCGCCACCGCCACCTCGGTCGTCGTCACGGCGTCTCACCACCCCGGTCGGGCACCTGCGGCAGCACGGTCAGCGGCAGCGACGTGCGGAACTGCCCGGGCGTCACCGGCGCCGCGCGTTCGGCCCACGGGTCGACGTAGGCGTCCACCGACTCCTGGAGACGGGCGTCGAGCCCGGCCGCGAGCCCCTGGGAGTCGTCGACGACGATCGCGCGCAGCTCCTCGATGCCGACCCGCGGCACGAACGCGTAGGTGCGCTCCAGCCAGGTCGCGTTCTCGCGGTAGTACTGGATGAACCGGCCCGACAGCAGCGTCACGGCCTCGGGGTCGTCGACGGTGGCGAGCAGGTCGCCCTTGCGGATGTGCGCGCCCGCGGCCCCGCCGACGTAGATCTCCCAGCGGCCGCCCTCGACGGCGACGACCCCGACGTCCTTGCACAGCGATTCGGCGCAGTTACGCGGGCACCCGGAGACGGCCAACTTGATCTTCGCCGGCGACTCCAGCCCCTGGAAGCGCGACTCCAGGGCGATACCGAGGTTCGTCGAATCGCCCGTGCCGAACCGGCAGAACTCCTGCCCCACACACGTCTTCACGGTGCGAAAGCTCTTGCCGTAGGCGAAGCCGCTGGGCATGTCGAGGTCGGCCCACATCGCCGGCAGGTCTTCCTTGCGCACGCCGAGCAGGTCGATGCGCTGCCCGCCGGTGCACTTGACGAGCGGCACCTTGTACTTGTCGGCGACGTCCGCGATGCGCCGCAGCTGGTCGGGGCTGGTCACCCCGCCCTTCATCTGCGGCACGACGGAGAACGTGCCGTCCTTCTGAATGTTGCCGTGCACGCGGTCGTTGATGAACCGGGCGTCGCGCTCGTCGACGTACTCGGCGCCCCACATCATCCGCAGCAGCGAGGCCAGCCCCATCTTCGACTTCGCGTCTTCGGCGCCCTGCGGCGCGAGCGCCGCGAACACCGCGGAGACCGACCGCAGCCGCTGCTCCCGGATCGCCGCCATGAGCTCCGGCTTGGCCAACGGCACCCCCGGCACGTACCAGCTCGCCGACTCGTCGACGTCGGCCGCGCCCCCGCACGCCCAGTCGACGATCTCGCCGACCATCTCCTTGCACGAGCCGCAGCCCTTGCCGGCGCGGGTGGCGTCCATGACCGCCCCGAGACTGCGGCAGCCGCCGCGCACGGAGGCGACGATCTCGCCCTTGCTCACCCCGTTGCAGTTGCACACCTGGGCGTCGTCGGCGAGCTCGGCCACCCCGGCCTCCTCGCTCGGACCGCCGAGGTCGAACAGCAACTCCACACGATCCTGTGGCAGCGGCAAGCCCTTATCAAAGGCTTGTGTGAGGAATCCGACCTTGCGGGTGTCGCCGAGCACGGTCGCGCCGATGACCTTGTCCTCACGCACGATGACCGACTTGTACACGCCGCGCCGCGGCTCGGAGAACACGACCTGCTCGTCGTCGTCGCGCTCCGGCGCGTTCAGACCCATCGCCGTGACGTCGACGCCGGCGACCTTGAGCTTCGTCGCCGTGCGGGTGCCGTGGTAGGCCGCCTCGGGGTCGGCGCCGGTGAGGTGGTCGGCGAGCACGCCCGCCTGCTCCCACAGCGGCGCGACGAGCCCGTACACCTCGCCGCGGTGCTGCACGCACTCCCCCACGGCGTAGATGTCGGGGTCGTCCAGCGAGCGCATCCGGTCGTCGACGAGGATCGCGCGCTCGACGTCGAGGCCGCTGCTCTGCGCGAGCGTGACCTCGGGGCGGATGCCCGTGGCGACGACGATCATGTCGCACGGCACGTCTTCCTTGTCCCGCAACCGAACTCCCGTCACCGGCCCGTCGTCCCCGTCGTGGAGCACGCCGGTCGTGCGAGCCCCCGTGAGCACGTGGATGCCCAGGCCGCGGATCTTGCGGGCGAGGATCGCGCCGCCCTCCGGCGAGAGCTGGGCGTTCATCAGGTGGTCCGAACTGTGCACGAGCACCACCTCGAGACCGTGGTGCTTGAGCCCGTGGGCGGCCTCGAGGCCGAGCAGACCGCCTCCGATGACGACGGCGCGGTTGTGCTCACCGGTCATGCGCGCGGCCCGGGCGAGCATGCCGCGGGTGTCGTCGATGGTGCGGAACGCGTACACCCCGTCGCGCAGGGCGCCGTCGTCGGTACGCATACCGGGCACGTCGGGGATGAACGCCCGGGAGCCGGTGGCGACGATCAGCGTGTCGTACGGCGTGATCGAGCCGTCGGAGCCGATGACCGCCTTGGCGAACCGGTCGATACGGGTGATCGCGACCCCGGCGTGCAGCGTGACGCCGTGCTCCTCATACCAGTCGAGGGCGTTGAGGTAGATGTCGTCGTCGGTCTGCTCCCCGGCGAGCACGTGGGAGAGCATGATCCGGTTGTAGTTGCCGTACGGCTCCTCGCCGAAGATCGTCACCGCGAACTTCTCCGCGCCGCCGCGCGCGAGGATCTCCTCGACCGCCCGGGCCCCGGCCATGCCGTTGCCGATGACGACGAGCCGGCTGCGGGAGTCGGGGTGGTCGGTCGCGCCGGGCGTGGCCACCGGCTCCAGGGTCGCCGTCATCAGACCTCCACCATCCCCAGGTCGACGACGACCTGCCCGTCGACGCCCGCAGGGGCCGCCACGTGCAGGGCGATCTCGCTGCCGCCGATGATGTCCTCGACGACCCGCAGCGGCACGTGCGTGTCGGCGCGCGCGCCGATCGGGAACAGCCGCATGACGGCCCCGTCGCGCACGAGGCTGACGACGATGACGTCGTCGCTGGTGTTGCCGCCGCGGAAGTACAGCGCCTGGTTGACGACGCCGTCGGGCACCCGGTGCGTCAGGGATTCGTCGATGAGTTCCGGTGTGCTCAGGCCCTGCCCGGAAAAACTGAAGATGCCTTGGAGGAAGACGTTCTTCGACAACATGGAGCGCAACCTTCCGGCGAGATGAACTGGCTACGCCTGCATGCTCGCCGGGGCAGATTGCACGGTCGTGTGGCTCGTATTACGGGCGCCCGCGCTCGCGCCGCCGTGTGTCAACGACTCGTGTCGAAACCCTCACGGCTCAGCCGACGGTGACGCTCGGGGCGCCCGCGGCCTCCTCGTCGACGGGCTCCCCCATCTCCTCGGCGATGCGCATGGCCTCCTCGATGAGGGTCTCGACGATGTCGGCCTCGGGCACGGTCTTGATGACCTCGCCCTTGACGAAGATCTGCCCCTTGCCGTTGCCGGAGGCGACCCCGAGGTCGGCCTCGCGGGCCTCCCCGGGGCCGTTGACGACGCAGCCCATGACCGCGACCCGCAGCGGCACCGTCATGCCCTCGAGCCCGGCGGTCACCTGGTCGGCGAGCGTGTAGACGTCGACCTGCGCGCGACCGCACGACGGACACGAGACGATCTCGAGCTTGCGGGGCTTGAGGCCGAGGCTCTGCAGGATCTGGTTGCCGACCTTGACCTCCTCCACGGGCGGCGCCGACAGCGAGACCCGGATCGTGTCGCCGATGCCCTCGGACAGCAGCGCGCCGAACGCGACGGAGGACTTGATCGTGCCCTGGAACGCCGGTCCCGCCTCGGTGACCCCGAGGTGCAGCGGCCAGTCGCCGCGCTGGGCGAGCTGCTCGTAGGCCTTGATCATGACGACCGGGTCGTTGTGCTTGACGCTGATCTTGAAGTCGTGAAAGTCGTGCTCCTCGAACAGGCTCGCCTCCCACACGGCCGACTCCACGAGCGCCTCGGCCGTCGGCTTGCCGTACTTCTCGTAGAGCCGCTTGTCGAGGGAGCCGGCGTTGACGCCGATGCGGATGCTCACCCCGGCGTCCTTGGCGGCCCGCGCGATCTGCTTGACCTGGTCGTCGAACTTGCGGATGTTGCCGGGGTTCACGCGCACCGCGGCGCAGCCGGCGTCGATCGCCGCGTAGACGTACTTGGGCTGGAAGTGGATGTCGGCGATGACCGGGATCTGGCTCTTCTTCGCGATCGCCGGGAGCGCGTCGGCGTCGTCCTGGCTCGGGCAGGCGACTCGCACGATGTCGCACCCGGAGGCGGTCAGCTCGGCGATCTGCTGCAACGTCGCGTTGATGTCCGTCGTCGGGGTCGTCGTCATCGACTGCACGGAGATCGGGGCGTCGCCGCCGACGTCGACGCTGCCGACCTTGATCTTGCGGGAGACCCGGCGGGGAGTCAGCTGGTTGATCGACGGCGGCGGGGCCGACGGCATGCCGAGGGAAACGCTCATGCCCGCCAGTATCCCCCAGCGCCCTGACCGTCTCCTGGGCACTCCTCGGCGACCCTCGGCACACGGGCACGGGTCCAGGCACGGGCACGGGTGCGCCCGGGCACCCCCGCCGGTCCGGCGCAGGTCGTCACACCCGCCGGGTGAAGCGCACGGCTCGGTGCCGACGCCGGATGGCGCGCCGGGTCATCGGCAGCAGCCGCGTGGTGGCCTTCTCCACGCCGCGCAGGTGGTGTTCGACCTCGGGGCGGTGGGCGCGCTCGTAATACCCGAGCGCCTGGGCGAGGTCGCCGGGCCGGTCGAGCCGGCTCAGGGCGTCGACGAGCCGGCCCGCGCCGGTCATCGCGACGGAGCCGGAGTCGCCGAGCAGCGTGAGCCCGCACGCGGCGTCGCCGAGCAGCACGACCCGGCCGCGCGACCACGACGCCATCTCGACCCGCCCGATCGAGTCGAGGTAGGCGTCCGGCGAGCGGCGCACGGCCTCGAGGATGTCGGTGCCGTGCCACGGCCGCATCCGGCGCCCGATGCGCTTCTCCAGGATCGCCATTCGCTCCTCGCGCGAGGGCTGGTGCGCGGGGTCGTCGGCGACGTCGGGCTCCTCCTCACGCACGATGACCGCCCCCACCGGGTGGCCGCCCGCGGGGTGGATGATCGTCGTCGCACCGGGCGTGTGCGACGTGCGCACGACCCGCGGCGAGGCCACGAACTGCGGGTCGAGTGGCACCGCGCCGATCATGATCCCCGACGGGGTCACGTACGCCGTCTCCCGCCCGAAGCCGAGCCGGCGCACCTGGGAGTGCTGGCCGTCCGCGCCGACGACGAGGTCGTAGCGCTCCGGGCGCCCGCGCTCGAACCCGACCTCGATGCCGTCCGGCAGCTCCGTGAGCGTGCGCGGCCCGTCTCCGGGCACGACCTGCGCGACCCGATGCACCTGCTCCAGCAGCAGCCGGTTGAGCTCCGCCCGGCCGATCTCCACGTCGTCGCCGCTGGTCCGCAGCCGCGCCTTGGCCCGCACCGTGCCGCGCGGGTCGACGAACTCGGCGCGGTCCACACCCGTCTCCGCCTCGCGCAGCAGCCCCGCGATCCCCAGCCGTTCGGCGATCGGCAGCGCCCCACCGCGCACGTGCACCGGGCTGCCTCCCTCGCGCACGGCCGGGTCGTGCTCGACGAGCGTGACGTGGTGGTCGGCCCACCCGAGCAGCGCGGCGGCGGTGCAGCCGGCGATACCGGCTCCCACGACGAGGATCTCCATGCAGGCATCGTGCCGTGCGCGGCCGGTACCCGTCGCGACAACTCCCCGGCAACTCCCCGGCAACTCCGCGCCCCGGCCCGCTCGGACGCGAATCGCCCGCTTTCATAACGCATTCACAGCTTGTCCCGGATCGATGGACGGCGGCCGCGCCCCACACTGGGGTCGACCGATATCCGAACGGCCGCGGTCGTCGGCCGAGAACAGGAGCATCCACATGCCCGACCCGTCCCCCAGCTACGAGGGCAGGCCGCTGCCCCGCCCCGCCGAGGACCTCTTCGACCAGGGCCTGTCGTTCGACCTCGCGACGATGAGCCGGCGCCAGATGCTCGGCGGCCTCGGTCTCGGCGTGGGCGCCTTCGCGCTCGCGGCGTGCGGGGGCTCCTCCGACGGCGGCGCGAGCGCCACCTCGACCACCAGCGGCTCGACGGCCGCGAGCGGAGAGGAGGAGATCCCCGACGAGACCGCCGGCCCCTACCCCGGAGACGGTTCCAACGGCCCCAACGTGCTCACCGAGTCGGGGGTCGTGCGCAGCGACATCCGATCCAGCTTCGGCACCGCCTCCGGCACAGCGGAAGGCATCCCGATGACGCTCACCCTGAAGGTCACCAACCTCGCGCAGGACGCGGCGCCCTACACGGGCGCGGCCGTGTACGTGTGGCACTGCAACCGGGACGGCGAGTACTCCCTGTACTCGCAAGGGATCACCGATCAGAACTACCTGCGCGGCGTGCAGGTCGTCGGCTCCGACGGGATGGTGAGTTTCACGAGCATCTTCCCGGCCTGCTACTCGGGTCGCTGGCCGCACATCCACTTCGAGGTCTACCCCGACCAGAACTCGATCTCCAGCGCCGACAACGCGATCGCGACCTCGCAGATCGCGCTCCCCCAGGACGTGTGCGACACCGTCTACGCCACGAGCGGCTACGAGGCCTCGGTGAGCAACCTCTCGCAGCTGAGCCTGGCCACCGACAACGTCTTCGGCAACGACTCTGCGGCCTTGCAGATGGCCACCGTCACCGGCGACACCACCTCCGGCTACCAGGTGTCGCTCACCGCCAACGTCGACCCCGACACCCAGCCCACCGGCGGCGACGCGCCCGCCGCACCCGGTGGAGGCGGCGACGGGACCCCTCCGGGCGCCCCGCCGTCCGGCGCCATTCCCACGAGTTCGCGACCGACCTCGGCGTAATTGTTTCGCCTGCGCGGTACAGAGAAACGGCCTGTGTCATTCTTTGGGACGACACAGGCCGTTTCTGTCGACATTTCCGGCGCGATGCTCTGTTTTATCCACAGGCTCAGGTTGTGACGTGTTGATCGCGGGCGTCACCCGGCCATTCAGACGGTTCTGCGCAGCGGGTCTTGACAGCTTCACCGCAGTTCAGCCCACGGCGAAAACCTCCGAAAGGCTGGTCTTTATTGGCCAGTCGATATAGACTGAGGCCCTGCGGATAAATCCTCGCTACGCCGCGTGAAAGGGGTGCTCGATAATGTCCGGAATCGATCCCGAGAACATGCCGTCGGACGGCCCGGAGTTCCCCGCGCGGTTTCCTGCGAAGTTCCCCACGACATTCGTCGCGCAGCGCATCGTGGAGTCGGTCAACGCCGCCCGGGGCGGCGACGGCACCGGGCTCCTCGAGTGTGCCCGACTGACCGTGGTCGGCACGGAGCCCGGCCCCGCAGGGTTTCCCCTGCTGCGACTGGAGCTACTGCCCGGCGACCCCCTGCTCGGCGGTTGGCAGCGGCTGCGCGAGATCGAGGAGATCAGCACGCCGCTGGAGCTGGAGCGCTCGGCGATCATGGAGCGGCTGGCCCGGGCGCAGGCCGCCGACGACCTCGCCGCGCAGAACGAGCGGGTCGACCGCGGAGAGCTGCCGGAGCGCCACCGCAAGCCGGCGGCGCAGCTCCTCGACGAGGCGCGCGTCTGCGTTGTCGACACGGCCGTCGCCACTCTGGGTGGGTCGCGCGGCCCCTGGTCCGGGCGCATCGCGCTCGGACTGGCTCCGGAGTCGGTCGCGGCCCCGGTGCGCGCGGCCATCGCGCAGCGGGCGATCACGTTCGACCAGGGCGCGGCGTTGATCCGGGATCTCGACGATCCCGAGGTCACCCCCGACGCCGGGCAGAAGGTGTGCGACGCGGTCGTGGCCTACGCCACCGCGAAGGCCGCCGCGACCGGCGCCCCGGTCGGGCAAGGCCTGTTCTGCGCCAAGAAGCGCCGCGAGATGGTCAAGCACGTCGGCGACCCCGCGCGCCGGGCCCGGGCGCTGCGCACCCGCACCGCCTGGGTTCTCCCCCGCGACGACGGCTCCGCCGAGTTCGGGGTCAGCGGCGCCGACGTGCGCTGCCTCGCCGCCTACGGGCGCGTCGACGCGATCGCCCGAGCGGTTCGCGCCGGTGGCGACCCGCGCACCCTCGACCAGCTGCGCTCCGACGTCGCGCTCGACCTGCTGCTGTTCGGGCAGCCCGCCGCCGACGCGCCGACCGCCGTCGACCACCCCGCGGAGGCCGGCTGGCCCGCCGCGGTCGTCCAGGTGGTCGTCTCGGCCGCCTCGGTGCTCGGGCTCAACGACGAGCCGGGGCTCGTCGACGGCCAGCCGGTCGACGCCGACACCGTGCGCGACCTCGCGCACGCGGCCGGGTCGACGTGGCAGCGCATCGTCACCGATCCGCTCACCGGCTACGCGATGGCCCAGGTCAGCGACTCCTACCAGCCGCCGCCGCGCATGGCCGCGGCGGTCACCATGCGCGACGGGATCTGCCGCGCCCCCGGCTGCAACCGCCCGGCGATCCACGTCGACCTCGACCACGTCGTCGAGCGACGCGACGGCGGGCACACCTCCGGCGACCAACTCCAAGGGTTGTGCCGCCTGCACCACTCGAAGAAGACGAGGCGGCACTGGGCCGCGCGCATGACCCGCGACGGCGTCGTCGAGTGGCGGCTGCCCGACGGTCGCACCTACCCGACCTACCCGATGGACTATCGAGAACTCGGTCTCCATCCCGACGAGGGGGTCGACAAACCCGGCACACCCGTCCCCGACGCCCCCGAGTACCGCACCGACGGGCCGGACGAGCCGTCCAGGACCAGGCCGGACATGGTGCGCATCAGCGTCGCCGACCTCGAGGCCATCGACCGCGACGCGTTCGCCTACCCGCGCGAGATCAACCGCCTCCGCGAGGCCCTTGCCGCCGAACGCGCCGCCAACGCGCAGACCCGCGCGGGCCAGGCCGAGATCGCCGGCGACCCGCCGTTCTGAGGCGGCCGCGACAGTCGTGACAGTCATGACAGTCGTGACAGTCGTGACAGTCGCGGCGGGCGCGGCGCTACAACCGGATCGGCTTGACGATGTCGGCGTAGATGAGCAGCACCGACATCGACAGCAGCACGAGCGTGACGCCGTACGTCAGCGGCAGGGCCTTGGCGACGTCGACGTAGCCCGGGTCGGGGCGGCGGAACACGCGGGCGAACGCGCGCTTGACCGCCTCCCACACGGCGCCCGCAACGTGGCCGCCGTCCAGCGGCAGCAGCGGGATGAGGTTGAACACGAACAGCGCGATGTTGAGGCTGGCCAGCAGCGACCACAGCGTGATGAGCCGGTCGCGCAGCGGCAGCGCGGCGCCCGTGTCGGGGTCGGCCCACACCTGGCCCGACGACACCTCACCGGCCACGCGGCCCACGCCGACGACGCTGATCGGGCCGTTCTGGTCGCGCTCGGCCGTGCCGAAGGCCGCGTACCAGACGTCGACGAGCCGCTGCGGCAGCGTGAGCACGATCCGCCCCGTCTGCACGACCGCGTCGGTGATGACCCCCGGCAGCTGCGCCAGTGAGTGGTCGCGCCCGACCGGCGGCAGCGGCGCCGCGCTCACCCCGATGAAGCCGGCCGTCGTCGTGACGACCTGCCCGTTCTCCCGCACCGGCTGCCCCGTGCCCGGGTCGATCTGCGGCACCGTGTTGGCGATCGGCGTCACCGTCAGCGTCAGCTGCTGCCCGCCGCGGTCCACGACGATCGGGATCGCCTCCCCCGCGTGCGGCCGCACGAGCTCGGCGATGTCACCCGGCTCCGTCACCGGCTGCTCCGCGATCGAGACGAACCGGTCGTTCGGCTGCAGGCCCGCGGCCGCCGCCGGAGACGGGGTGTCGGAGGCGGTGCACGGGCTGTTCGCCGCGCTCGCCGACCCGTCGACCGGGCGCACGCACTGCGAGATCGACCCGACCCGGGCGCCCGGCTGCTCGATCGGCAGGCCGTTGGCCATGATGAGGCCGCCCATGATGAGCGTGGCGAGGAACAGGTTCATCACCGGCCCGCCGAGCATGACGACGATCTTCTTCGGCGTGCTCAGCCGGTAGAAGACGCGGTGCTCCTCACCGGGCTTGACCTCGGCGAGCGAGTCGTTGCGGGCGTCCTCGATCATCGCGGCCCAGCGGCCCGACTTGGCCTTGGCCTTCAGGCCCGTCTCGGCCTTCGGGGGGAACATCCCGAGCATGCGCACGTAGCCGCCCAGCGGCACCGCCTTGATGCCGTATTCGGTGTCGCCGCGCGTGCGTGACCACAGCGTCGGCCCGAAACCGATCATGTACTGGCTGCATTTGACGCCGAACTTCTTCGCCGGCACGAGGTGCCCGATCTCGTGCAGGGCGATGGAGATTCCGACGCCGAGCACCATGAACAGCACACCGAGCAGATACATCACGCCTCCCGCGCCTCCTCATCGGGCCGACACCCACCCGCCTCCAGTCTGACCCGGGCCGGGCCGAACCGCCCACAGCCCCGCCTCCGGCGAGTGCCACAGCGCTCTCAACGCCGCGACCGGCGGATTCGTTCTCGCCCTGTGTGCCACGGGCTGAGCACTCAGCCGCGCCGCGCGATGACCTCCTGCGCTCGGGCGCGGGCCCAGGTCTCAGCGGCGAGCACGTCGTCGACCGCGTGCACCGGCCGCGCCGCCTCCGGGGTGGCGCACCAGTCGTCGACGACGCCCTCGACGACGTCGACGATGTCGAGAAACGTCAGGTGCCCGTCGTGGAACGCCTCGACGCACTCCTCGTTCGCGGCGTTGTACACCGCCGGCTGTGTGCCGCCCGCCCGGCCGACCCGGTAGGCCAGCGGCACCGCCCGGAACGCGGACTCGTCGAGCGGGAAGAACTCCCACGTGGCCGCCTTCGTCCAGTCGCAGGCGGGCGCGGCGTCGGGCACCCTGTCGGGCCAGCCCAGGCCGAGGCCGATCGGGATGAGCATCGACGGCGGGCTCGCCTGCGCCAGCGTCGAGCCGTCGGTGAACTCGACCATCGAGTGCACGACCGACTGCGGGTGCACGACGACCGCGATGTCGTCGAAGGCGACGTCGAAGAGCAGGTGCGCCTCGATGACCTCCAGCCCCTTGTTGACCAGCGTCGCCGAGTTCGTCGTGACGACCCGGCCCATGTCCCATGTCGGGTGCGCCAGCGCTTGCTGCGGGGTGACGTGGCGCAGCTCCTCGCGCGAACGCCCCCGGAACGGGCCGCCGCTCGCGGTGAGCACGAGCCGGCGCACCTCCTCGCGCCGCCCGCCGCGTAAGCACTGGGCGATCGCCGAGTGCTCGGAGTCGACCGGCACCAGTTGACCGGGCGCGGCGGCCCGCGTGACGAGGTCGCCGCCGACGATGAGCGACTCCTTGTTCGCCAGCGCCAGCGTGCTGCCCGCCCCCAGGGCCGCCAGCGTCGGGCGCAGACCGATGGAGCCGGTGATGCCGTTGAGCACGACGTCGCAGGCCAGGCCGGCGATCGCGGTCGACGCCTGCGGGCCCGCGGTGATCGTCGGCGCCCGGCCGGGCCGGCCCGCCTCCCGGGAGACGGTCGCGATCGCCTCCTCCAGGCGCGCCGCCGCCGCCTCGTCGGCCACCCCGACGTGCGGAACCTCGAAACGCACCGCCTGCCGGGCGAGGAGCTCGACGTTCGAGCCGCCCGCGGCGAGCCCGACGACCCGGAAGCGGTCGGGATTGCGGGCGGCGATGTCCAGGCCCTGGGTGCCGATGGAGCCGGTCGAGCCGAGGATCACGATGTCGCGGGTCACGCCCGACATTCTCACCCAGCCCGGCCCGGCGTCGGTCCGCCCGCTCCCGCCCCATAACGACCCGATCAGTCATATGATGAGTTATTCACTGATACTACGACTCGAAGGTGAGTCCCCATGGCCGACTCCATCCGCCACATCAACCTCAGCCACGTCGTCCTCCCCCTGAAGACCGCGATCTCCGACGCGAAGGTGTTCACCGGCCGGCAGAAGCCGATGACCGAGGTGCACTTCCTCTTCGCGGAGATCACGACCGCAGACGGCCTTGAGGGCGTCGGCTTCTCCTACTCCAAGCGCGCCGGCGGCCCCGCCCAGTTCGCGCACGCCAAGCAGGTGGCCGACAACCTCATCGGCGAGGACCCCTCCGACATCGGCAAGCTGTTCGTCAA
>JBDIAM010000081.1:0-12059 GCA_039812445.1 Piscicoccus intestinalis
GGGGCCTTCGACTTGGCGACGGAGGCGGTGGTCGCGGCGTCGTACTGCAGCGGTCCGTCGACGAGGATGTCGGGGCGCAGCGCCTTGACGAGCTCGGTCGCCTCGGCCACCTTCTGCACGTCGGCGCCCGCCCCCGAGGAGCCGGTGGAGAACGAGATCATCGCCACCCGTGGCTCGATCCCGAACGCCTTGGCGGAGTCGGCGCTCTGGATGGCGATGTCGGCGAGTTCCTCGGCGTTGGGGTCGGGGTTGATCGCGCAGTCGCCGTAGACGACGACCTCGTCGGGCAGCCCCATGAAGAAGACCGAGCTGACGAGCTTGGCACCCGGCTTGGTGCCGAGGATCTGCAGCGCGGGCCGCACCGTGTTCGCCGTCGTGTGCACGGCACCGCTGACGAGCCCGTCGACCTCGCCCTGGTGCACCATCATCGTGCCGAGCACGACGGTGTCCTGCAGTGCGTCCATGGCGATGTCCTCGGTCATCCCCTTGTGCTTGCGCCGCTCGACGAGCGGCCCCACGTAGCGGGGCAGCGCCTCGGCCGGGTCGATGATCTCGATCCCCTCCGGCAACGTCAGTCCCAGCCCGAGCGCAGCCTGCTCGACCTCCGCCCGCGGGGCGATGAGCACGCAGCGCGCCACGCCCTTCTCCGCGCAGCTCACCGCCGCCTGCACCGTGCGCGGCTCGGAGCCCTCGGGCAGCACGATCCGCTTGTTCGCGCGCCGCGAGCGCAAGGTCAGTTCGCGCCGGAACGCCGCCGGCGACAGGCGCCGCGAGCTCGAGCCCTCCTGCAGCGTCGAGAGCCACGTCTCGTCGAGGTTGTCGGCCGCCAGCTGCATGACGAGCCGGGTGCGCGGCTCGTCGTCGACCGCGATGCCGCTGTTCATGTGGATGACGCGGTCGGCGGTGTTGAACGTCTGCCCCTGCGCGAGCAGCACCGGCAGACCGGTCGCGAACGCCGGAGCGCACATGTTCATCAGCACCGGATCCGGCCGCAATCCCGCGGTCAGCAGAATGCCCGCGAGCCGGGTGCCGTTCATCACCGCGAGCGCGGTGGCCAGCAGCACATCGTGCCGGTCGCCCGGCACGACGACCAGGCGCCCCTCGGTGAGCACCGACAGGCTGCCGAGCACGCTCTGGGCCATGATCGCGTTCTCGCGAACCCGGCGGTCGAGGTCACCCTCGTTGATGATCGTCAGGTCGAGCTCCCGCTGCATGTCCCGCACCCGCGGCCAGGTCACGTCGACCAGGAACGGGACGGCTCCGACCAGCCGAATCCCGTGGGCGCCCAGGGCCTCCCGGTAATCCTGCAACGACGGTCCGGAGCCGTCGGTCGGCACCCGGGTGAGCACGGCCCCGATGACCCGGCTGATCTCGCCGCCGACCCGGTAGCTGGATTCCGCGCCCGCCATCATCGAGGCGACCTGCTCGACGCTGTGTCCGTGCGCCGAGCCCACGAGCACGACCTCCGCGTCGAGCGACTTGGCGAGCGCGATGTTGATGCGACCCGAGTACGTGTGCTCGTCGGTCGGCACCAGCCCCTCGATGACCACGACGTCGTGGCCCGTGAGCTCCTCCTCGCCGTGGTTGAGCACCCGCTCCATGAGGTCGTCGTCGTGCCCCCGCGCGAACGCGTGTTCGGTCTCCTCGCTGGAGATCGGGTCCGGCGGGCGCAGGTTGGTCACGAGCCGGACGAGGTCGGTCGTGTGGTCGAGGTGCCCGTGGGTGTTCTGGGCCAGCGGCTTGAGGTACCCCACGTCGACCCCGCGCTCGTCGAGGGCGTGGATGAGCCCGAGGCAGGTAGAACTCAGGCCCGAGTCGTGGCTCGTGGGAGCGAGCAGGATGCGGCGCGTCATAGCGGCTGTTGCCTTCCGGATCGACGGATCAAGGGTTCTTCGGCGCGACGCTGCGCCCGCGGCGGGCCGAAGAACACGGGCGCGCTGGGCGGACCCGGCTCCCGTCGACCCGTCGAGTTCATGGGTGCGCGTCAGCGGGTGAGCGCTGCCGCGTCACGGGCGATGACGAGTTCCTCGTCCGTGGGCACGACGAGCGCCACCGGGGTTGCGGGATCGCCATCGGTCACCGTGATCCGACCGCCGACCCCGCCGACGCACCGCTGGTTGGCGTGCGGGTCGAGCCGCAGCCCCAGATGCCTCAGGTGCCCCAGGGTCGCGATCCGGACCGTGCGGCTGTTCTCGCCGATGCCGCCGGTGAACACGACCGCGTCGAGACCCTCCAGCGGCACCGTCAACGACGCGATGTACTTCGCGAGCCGGTAGGCGAACACCTCGATCGCCAGCTGCGCCTGCTGATCACCGGTGTCCGCCGCCTCGTCGAGCGTGCGCATGTCGTTGCTGATGCCGGACAGTCCCAGCAGCCCGCTGCGCTTGTTGAGGTCGTCGGTGATCGCCGACACGTCGGCGCCGGTGCGGTCGTGGATGTAGCCGAGCACGCCGGGGTCGACGTCGCCGGAGCGAGTGCCCATGACCAGACCCTCCAGCGGCGTCAGCCCCATCGAGGTGTCGAGGCTGCGCCCGCCCCGGACCGCCGCCAGCGACGAGCCGTTGCCGAGGTGGGCGGTGATGAGCCGCAGCCCCGGGTCGGCGTTGCGGCCGAGCTCCTGCGCGGCGCGGGCCGCGACGTAGCGGTGCGAGGTGCCGTGGAAGCCGTAGCGGCGCACGCCGTACTCGGTGGCCCACTTCGTCGGCACCGCGTAGCGGTACGCGTACGACGGCATCGTCTGGTGGAAGGCGGTGTCGAAGACGCCGACGTGCGGCACGTCCGGCAGCACGTGCTGAGCGGCCTCGACGCCGGCGATGTTCGCCGGGTTGTGCAGCGGGGCCAGCGGGATGCACGCGCGCACCGCGGCCATCGCCGTGTCGTCGAGCACGACGGACGCGGCGAAGGCCTCGCCGCCGTGCACGATCCGGTGACCGACGGCCACGAGGTCGACCGAGTGCTCCTTGGCCCACGACCCGACGGCCTCGAGCACCGCCGCGAGCACTCCGCGGTGGTCGTTCTCGGCGCCGAGCTTGAGGGCGCTGGCCGCCCCGAGCGCACCGTCGGTGCCGACGAACTTGATCGTCGCGGCGACGTCCGGGGTGCCCACGCGCTCGGCCAGCCCGGTCACCATCCGGCTCCCGTTCTCGGGATCGATGACCGCGAACTTCAAAGAGGAACTACCGCAGTTGAGGACGAGAACCGCCGTGGTCACCACGCGAGCCTTTCGACGTATGGAAGGCGGGATTGCCGTCGGGCGCCGCCGAGACGGCGACCGCCCGCCTACGAGGCTAGCGGTTCGCCCGGCACCGATGGGGGCGAGCCCACCGACCCGTCGAGCCCGGCTCCGACCACTATCGGACCAGGTCAGAGCCGGGTCGGCCGCGGATGCGAACGGGCGGACGGCCAGGTCGGGCCCCCGTGCGTGGTAGGCGCGGTGTCGACATGACCCGGCAGAGTCCGTGGCTTTATTTGTTGCATTGCGCAACAGATAGTCCGCTCGACGGACTCTTCGACTTCAGGTCCGCCAGCAGCGGCCGTTATCATATAGAGACACAAGCCGCGCTGACCCCCTCGTCCGGACACTGTCGTTCCGGCGCCGCGCGGACCTCGTCGACATCACCGCGCGGGTTCGCTGGCAACCGCGAACCGGCGCGCACCGACTGCGAAAGAGCTGCCGATGTCCACCGTCACCCGCGCTGCGGAGTCCCGTCAGCGCTCGGCGCACGCCTCGCCGGGCGTGTCGGCGGTGCGCCGCGCGGCCACCGTCGCGAGGCCGCCCGCGCCCGAGGTCGTCGCTCGCTCGGTCCCCCGCCTCGACTGGGTGGACATGTCGCGTGGCGTCGCGGTCGTCGCCGTCGTGCTGTTCCACGCGAGCATCGGCCACTACTACGGCATGACGCATTCGGAGACCGGGGTCGTCGCCTGGTGGGACCGCGTCAACCAGATCATCACGACCGTGCGCATGCCCCTGCTGTTCACGATCTCGGGCATGCTCGCCGCCGGCAAGATCCGGCGCGGCTTCCGCGGTGGCCGCGCCCTGGAGGCGGCCGTCACCAACTACTACCTGTACGCGGTCTGGCTACTGGCGTTCGGGCTCATGCTGCTGCTCGCCGGAGACCGCACGGTCCCCTTCCAGGTCGACGCGCTGAGCACGTACCTGCGCGAGTTCTACCAGCCGAACAGCCCGCTCTGGTACGTCTTCGCGCTCGCCGTCTACATCGTCGGGTTCACCGCGCTGCGGCGCGTGCACGCCGGCGTCGTGCTCGGCGGCCTGCTGGCCGTGCACCTGCTCAGCACCCAGCTGTTCACGCTGGAGAGCCCGCTGTGGACCCGCGGCCTGTCGTTCGCGATCTACTTCGGCTTCGGCGTCTACGGCGGGCGCATCATGCGGCAGTTCGCCGCGCGGCCGATCTTCGCGGCCCTCGCCGCCGGCGGTGCCTACCTCGCCTACCAGCACCTGGGCATGACCCGGCTCATGTCGCTGTCGACGCCGTCGCTGACCGACGCGGCCTGGGTCATGGCCCTGTACGTCTTCTCGGGCCTGGCGATGATCGGCGCCACCGGCATGCTCGCCCGCGTCGGCGTGTACGCCGCCGTGGGGCGCTTCGTCGGCCGTCACACGCTGGGCATCTACGTGCTGCACATCCCCGTCATCGTCGTCATCGACCTCGGTGCGTTCGGGCCGTTCGGGCTCCTGCGCGACCTCGTCGCGACGACCCCGTGGGTCGACGTGCTCTACCCGATGATCATCACGCTGCTCATCGTGCCCATCTGCATCGGGCTGCAGATGCTGGCCCCCAAGATCGGGCTGCGCTTCCTCTTCGAGATGCCCGCCCCGATCCGCGACACCGTCGAGTCCATGCGCGTGCACCTCGGTGAGCGGCGCCCCGTCGCCGCCCTCGAAGAGGCCCGCAAGGGCAGCGCCTGAGGCCCACGGCCGCTACCCCGGGTCAGCCCCGGTCGCGGCCGGGCCGTCTCCGGCCGACCCGGCCTCGCGACCGCCTCGCCCTCGGACACCTACGCTGACCGGTGATGTCGTCGAATCCGCGGGCGTTGCCCATCGGTCCGGACCCGCGCGCCGCCCTGCCCGCGCTGCGGGCCATGCTCGACGGAGCCGGTCCGCTGCTGCTCCCCCACGCCCCCGGCGCCGCGCCGCGGCTCGGGCACGGGGGCCGCGAGCCGGCTCCGGCGGGGGTCGCGGTCGCCACCTCGGGGTCGACCGGCACCCCCAAGCGCGCGGTGCTCTCGACCGCCGAACTGCGGGCCTCCGCGCAGGCCACCGCCGAGACCATCGGCGCCGGCCGCTGGCTGCTCACGCTGCCGCCGCACCACATCGCCGGGCTGCAGGTCGTGCTGCGCAGCCTGCTCGCGGGCCACGAACCGGCTCCGGGGCCGGTCGGCGCCTTCACCCCGCAGGCCTTCGCCGCCGCGCTCACCGACGCCTCGGGCTCCGGTGCCGCGCCGGCGTACGTCTCGCTCGTGCCGACCCAGCTCGCGCGGCTGCTCGACGACCCGGTCGGAGTCGGTGCGCTGACGCGGTTCGCGGCGGTGCTGGTCGGCGGGGCCGCCACCGACGCCGGGTTGCTCGAGCGGGCCCGGGCGGCCGGGGCGCCGGTCGTGACGACCTACGGCATGAGCGAGACCGCCGGCGGCTGCGTGTACGACGGCCGTCCGCTGCCCGGTGTGCGGGTCGTCCTCGAGGACGCCGGCGACCGGGCCGCGCCGGGAGCCGCATCGGCGCCGACTACGGCTGCGTCTCCGGCGCCACGGGAGGGTCGGATCGTGCTGGCCGGACCGATGGTCGCCCGCCGCTACCTCGACGACGAGGCGGCGACCACGGCCGCGTTCGGCACCGTCGGGCACCGGCGCGCCTTTCTCACCGACGACCTCGGCGCGCTGCGCGACGACCTGCTCATCGTGCGCGGACGGCTCGACGACGTCATCGTCACCGGCGGCCTCAAGGTGGCCCCGCACGTCGTCACGGAGGCGGTCGCGCGCGTACTCCCCGGCGTGCCGTGCGTCGTGCTCGGGCTCCCCGACCCGCGCTGGGGGCAGGCCGTGACGGCCGTGCTCGTCGCCGACGGCGACGCCGCGCGGGCCCTGCGCCGGGACTGGCCCGCGACCCTGGAGCGGCTGCGCGGCGCGCTGCCCGCCTACGCCCTGCCCCGCCGCTTGGAGACGGTGCCGGCGTTGCCGCTGCGCGGCCCGGGCAAGCCCGACCTCGCGGCCCTGCGCGCCACCCTCGCGGCCCGTCCGCCGAGTTGAGACCCGGGGGGCGTTTGGGAGAATGGAGATTCACCCCTTAGGAGGCTCCTCGTGTGGCGCTTCGTCGTGATCGGCGTCGTTCTCGGCCTGATGATCTACTCGCTGACGGATTGTGTGCAGACTCCCGACCGCGAGATCCGCGTGCTGCCCAAGATCGGGTGGGTCTTCGTCATCCTGCTGCTGCCCGTCGCCGGCGCCGCCGGGTGGCTCGTCGCCGGCCGGCCGGCGCGCCCCGGCATCCAGGATCGGCGCCCGGGGTCGCCCGGGCCGCGGGGGCCGGACGACGACCCCGACTTCCTGCGCGGTCTGTGAGGCGGGCCGCCCCGTAGGCTGACAGGCCGTCACCGTCGTCACCGTCTCCGGCACGAAAGATCTCATGGCCACCATGTCCCACTGGGTGCACGGCGCCCGCCCGCGCACCCTGCCGGCCGCCGTGGCGCCGGTCCTCATCGGCACCGGAGCCGCCGCGCAGATCGACGGCGCCTCGATCCCGCGGGCGCTGCTCGCCCTGCTCGTGGCCCTCGCCCTGCAGGTCGGGGTGAACTACGCCAACGACTACTCCGACGGCATCCGCGGCACCGACTCCAGCGAGCGCCGGGTCGGCCCGGTGCGGCTCGTGGGGCAGGGCCTGGCGACCCCGTCGCAGGTCAAACTCGCCGCGTTCGGCTGCTTCGGGGTCGCGGCGCTCGCCGGGCTGCTGCTGCTGTGGCTCTCGGGGGCGTGGCTCCTGCTCGCGCTCGGCGCCGCGTCGATCCTCGCCGCGTGGTTCTACACCGGCGGCCGGCGGCCCTACGGTTACCTCGGTCTCGGCGAGGTCTTCGTCTTCGTCTTCTTCGGGCTGGTCGCCACCCTCGGCACGACGTACACCCAGGCCCTCACGCTGACCGGCGCGGCGTGGGCCGGGGCCATCGGGGTCGGCGCGTTGTCGTGCGCGATCCTCATGGCCAACAACCTGCGCGACATCCCCGGCGACATCTCCGCCGGCAAGCACACGCTGGCGGTGCGACTCGGTGACGTCGCCGCGCGGTACGTCTACGCGGCGCTGCTGGCGGTCGCGGTGCAGTGCGTGTTCATCGCCGCGCACACCACGCTGTGGGCGCTGTGGGCGCTGCCCGCGTTCGCGCTGGCGGTCCGGCCGCTCCGGGCGCTCATCGCGGGCGCCAAGGGCGCCGACCTCATCCCCGTGCTCTCCGGCACCGGCGCGTTGACCCTCGTCTACGCGGTGCTCCTCGCCGGCGGCCTGGCCCTCGGCGGCTGACCCCTCTTCTGCCCACTCTCCCGGCCGAAGGCTGCCCTGGTCCTCCCAGCCGAAGCCTGGCCTTGTTCTCTTGGCCGAAGGCTGCCCTTTCGGTCGAGGGCTCGTGCTGAAACCCTAGCCGTCGGCCGAAAGGGCAGCCTTCGGCCGGGTCTGTGGGGGTGGGGTGGGGGCGGAGCGGGTCAGCGGCGGTCGGGGTCGGCGATCTCCGCCTCTTCCATCGACTCGTCGTCCATGACCTCGTTGCGGCGGCGACGGGCGGCCTTGGCCTGCTTGCGTTCGGTGCGGTCCTCGACGCGGTGGGCGACCTGGTCGGCGAACTGCTCACGCATCCCCCGCAGCGCGAACAGCGAGATGAACATGGAGACGGTCGTCGCGACGATGAGCAGCAGCAGCGGGTTGTCGCGCATGCCGAGCAGCCAGAACAGCAGCAGGCACAGCAGGAAGACCGAGATGCGGGCCAGGGAGTAGCGAAACGCGGGAGACATCAGGGGGTCACCAGTCCGGAGTAGGAGTGCATACCGGGGAAGAACATGTTGACGATCGTGAAGTTGACGATGATCGCGAGGTAGCCGACGACGGCGATGATGTTCGCCGTTCGCAGGCTCCAGCCGCTCGTCGCGCGGGCGTGCAGGTAGGCGGCGTAGATCGTCCAGATGACGAACGTCCACACCTCCTTGGGGTCCCAGCTCCAGTAGGTGCCCCAGGCCTGCTGGCCCCAGATCGCGCCGGCGATGAGCGTGAACGTCCACAGCGGAAACGCGACGACGACCAGGCTGTAGGCCGTGCGGTCGAGGGAGGCGGAGTCGGGCAGCGCCGACAGCGCCCGCCCCCCGAGTCCGGCGGGCCGGCCGGCCGCCAGCCGCGCCTCGCGGCGGGCCTGCGCCAGGTGCAGCAGCAGCACGCAGAACGACAGGGTGAAGACGGCGGTCGACAGGATCGCGACCGGCACGTGGATGACGAGCCACGTGCTGCGCAGCGACGGCACGAGCTCGCTCGCCTCGGTGTACCAGACGGTGATCGCCAGCCCCAAGGCGAGCAGCACCGGCGTGACGACGAACAGCCCGAGCCACTTCAGCGGCCGGCGCAGCGCCAGCACGAGGTAGATGCCCATGACGAGGAACGCCGCGGCGCAGGCGAACTCGAACATGTTGCTGACCGGCGGGCGGCCCACCGACGCGCCCCGCAGCGCGATCGAGCCGCCGAGCATCAGCGTCCCCAGCCAGCCGAGCGTCATGCCGAGGCGGCCCGCCCGCTCCCCGACGCCGGATCGCGGCGCCGGGGTCTCGGGGGTCCCGGGGCTCTCGGGAGTCTCGGGGGTCTCGGGGGTCTCGACAGGGTCGGCGGGGTCGGCAGCGTCGGCAGAGTCGGGCACCGAGGCGGTCGCACCGGCTCCGACACCGACCGGCACCTTGGCGGTCTCGACCCGGGCGCGCCCCGAACGACCCGCGCGATTCACGACAGTCGATGCGAAGGCCAGATGAACGGCGAAGGCGACCATCGTCAACGCCAAGACGCCCATCGCCGCGTACAGGACGAGGTTCGACAGGGTGGCCAGGCTCGTGGTGTCCATGTGGGCGGCTCCGGCGGTGGTCGATCGAGGGCGGTGCGGCCGCGGGGCGGCCGTCGGGGTCAGCCTACGTCGCGTCCGGGGCCGGTGTCCGGGGCCCCGAATCGCCGGGGCCCGGCGAGTGGTCGGTGCCGCGCGTCCCGCCGAGGCGGTCGACGAGGTCGTCGACGGCCGGCCCGAGGGTGGCGTCCTCACCGCGCGCGAGCGCGCCGATCTCGACGACGCTGCCGCCGCCGGGCCGCGGCCGGGCCCGCACGAAGACGCGCCGACGGCGGACCAGCAGCGAGCCGAGCAGCCCCACCAGGCAGGCCAACCCGGCTCCGAGGGCGAGCGGCCGCGCGGGGTCGTAGCGGGTCGACAGGCCGGCCCAGCGGTCGACGCGGTCGAGGCTGATCGAGCCGAGCCCGTCCGGCAGCGTCACGCTCTGCCCCGGGGTCAGCACGATCTGCAGCGGCTTGCCGTCGGAGCCGGTGAGCTGGCGCATCCGCGACGTGTCCAGCTGGTACACCGACTGCGGCCCGCTGGGCATCAGGTCGCCGGCCCAACCGGTGAGCACGAGCGCGGGATTGCGGGCGTCGGGGAACGCCGACGCCGGGCCGTCGGGGGTCATGTAGGCGGTCGGCAGGAACAGCCCGCTGAAGCCGAGCTGCTGCGGCTGCGCCGCGACCACCTTGACCGCGCCGGAGGAGGTGTACACGCCGTCCTGCGGCAGGAACGGCGTGGCCTGCTGGTAGAGCACGGTGCCCTGCGCGTCGCGCACGGTGATGACCGGCGCGTAGCCGTTGCCGAGCAGGTAGACGTAGGAATTGCCGAACTGCAGCGGGGAGTTGACGGCCAGCTCGCGCTCCTGCGCGGGCGCGCCCGGCTCCGGGGTGACCGTGGTGCCGGCGCGGAAGTCGCGGGCGGCGCCGAACTGGGCGCCGCCGGCGTCCTCCTCGAAGCGCACGTCGAGACTGTCGAGGCGCACCGAGAACGGCTGCAGCGCATCGGTGTCGACGAGCGGGCCGGAGGCGAACGTGTCGTAGCCGGAGACGGTGTTGGTCAGCGTGCCGCCGACCGGCACGATCCGGTCGGCCTTCCAGCCGACGAGATATCCCCAGGCGAGGGCGATGATGACGACGACCACGCCGATGTGGAAGACGAGGTTGCCGGTCTCGCGCAGGTAGCCGCACTCGGCCGCGACCTCCCGGGACCCGTCGGCGGGCGCAGCGTCACCGGCCTCCTCCCGGCGCACCCGGTAGCGCGCGGACCGCAGCGCCTCCCGCGCACTTGCCTGCACCGCCTCCGGGGTGGCGGTGACCTCGAACCGGCGGTGCTCCGAGAGCCGGGCCAGCCGCGAGGGCGCCTTCGGGGGCCGGCCGCGCAGCGCGCGCCAGTGCAGCCGCGTGCGCGGCACGATGCAGCCCAGCAGCGAGACGACGAGCAGCAGGTAGATCGCCGAGAACCACGGCGAGGTGAAGACGTCGAACAGGTACAGCCGGTCGGCCCACGGCCCCCACGTCGGGTTCTGCTCCAGGTAGGTGGTCACGGCGCCGGGGTCGATGTCGCGCTGCGGGAAGACCGAGCCGGGGATCGCGGCGACCGCGACGAGCAGGAGCAGGAGCAGCGCGGTCCGCATGCTGGTCAGCTGCCGCCACGCCCACCGCAGCCAGCCGACGAGCCCGAGGCGCGGCTGCCGGGGGGCGGGCGGCTCCTCGCCGGTCACGGCGACGGCACCCGGATCGGTGGCGGTGGCACCGTCGGGAGCGGTGGCATCGGTGGCGTCGGGGTTCGGCATGCGGCCGGGCTCACCTCTCATCGAAGTCGCTCTGGGCGGGGACTGGTCACAGCGGCGTGACGTAGGTCGAGACGAGCCGGATCTGCAGCTGCGTGATCAGCTGGTCCCACAGCCCGCTGACCAGCAGAACCCCGATGAGCAGCAACATCGCGCCGCCGAAGAGCTGGATGCCGCGGTGGTGCCGGCGCAGCCATGCGGAGGCGGTGACGGCCCGCGACCAGCCGGCCGCCAGCAGCAGGAACGGCAGCCCGAGGCCCACGCAGTAGGCGAGGCCGAGCACGGCGCCGCGGGTGATCTGGCCGGAGTCGCCGGCGAGGTTGGTGGCCAGCGCGAGAATCGCCGCGTACGTCGGCCCCATGCACGGCGCCCAGCCGATGCCGAAGACGACGCCGAGCAGCGGAGCGCCGGCCAGGCCCGCGGCCGGGCGCCACCGAGGCTGCCACGAGCGCTGGCTGCCGAGCGACGCGCCCACGCCGAGGAAGACGAGCGCCATCGCGATGACGGCGACACCGCCGACGCGGGTGAGCAACTCCCGGTGCTCGGCGAGCGCGGCGCCCGCGACGGAGGCGAGCAGGGTGCCGGTGACGAAGACGACGCTGAAACCCGCGACGAACAGGGCCGTTCCGGCGAGCACCCGGCGGCGCACGGCACGCGACCCGGGCGCCGGCGCGCTCGTCGCGACGGTCGCTGCCGTCGCCGTGGTCGCCCTGGTCGCCGCGGTCGCCGCGGAGCCGGATTCGGCCGGGCGCCCGGCGGTGCGGGGGACGGCGGCCTCCCCCATGCCGGTGACGTAACCGAGGAAGCCGGGCACGAGCGGCAGCACGCACGGGGAGGCGAACGAGACCGCCCCGGCGAGCACCGCGAGCGCCGCCGCGAGCAGCACGTTGCCGTCGGCGACGACGGCGCCCAGACCGTCTCCCATCAGGTGGCCTCGGCGACGACCGACTCCACGATCGTCGTCAGGGTGGTGGCGCTGGGGATCTCCCCGGAGATGCGGGCGGCGATGCGCGCCTCGCGGTCGAGCACGAGCGTCGTCGGGGTCGCCGTGGCCTTGTTCTGCAGCGCGGGGCCCAGCCCCCGGTACTGGTCGGACAGCGACGGGTAGGGCAGGCCGAGGGCCTTGGCGCCGGCCGCCCCGGTCTGCGGGCTCTCCCCCACGTTGATGCCGAGGAACTCGACGTCGTCGTGCGCGG
>JBDIAM010000082.1:0-11923 GCA_039812445.1 Piscicoccus intestinalis
GCCCCGACGGCGGGCTGTAGGAGCCGGAGACCTGGGTGCCGCGCCCGACGGTTCTGCGCCAAACCCCTGCGAGGCGTAGCGGACTCGCGGTAGCGTCGGCCCCGCCAACTCACGGGAGTCCCGGCAGGGGCTGAGATCAGGCTGACGCCGCCTGGACCGTTCGAACCTGACCGGGTCATGCCGGCGAAGGAAGCAGAGGATCCTTCATGACTGCCATCCACCCTCAGCACCGCTGTGCCCACATCACCGACGGCGACATCACGGTGCCGGTCACCGCGATCTCGCTGGCCGACTCCCCCGACGGCCCCAACGACGACGTGCACGTCTACCGCACCTGCGGCCCCGAGGCCGACCCCGCCGTCGGGTTGGCGTCCCTGCGGGCCGACTGGATCGCGGCCCGCGGCGACGTCGAGACCTACGACGGCCGCACCGGCACCCTGCTCGACGACGGCCGCGGCGCCGTGCGGCGCGGCGAGGCCTCGCAGCAGTGGCAGGGTCGCCGCAACCCGATCCTGCGCTCGAGCGCGGGCCGCACCGTCACGCAGATGCACTACGCGCGGCGCGGCGAGATCACCCCCGAGATGCGGTTCGTCGCGTTGCGCGAGGGCGTCGACGTCGAGCTGGTGCGCAGCGAGGTCGCGGCCGGGCGCGCGATCATCCCGGCCAACGTCAACCACCCGGAGTCCGAGCCGATGATCATCGGCCGAGCCTTTCTCACCAAGGTCAACGCCAACATCGGCAACTCCGCCGTGACCAGCTCCATCGAAGAAGAGGTCGAGAAGCTGCGCTGGGCGACCCGGTGGGGCGCCGACACCGTCATGGACCTGTCGACCGGCGACGACATCCACACGACCCGGGAGTGGATCCTGCGCAACTCGCCCGTGCCGATCGGCACCGTGCCGATGTACCAGGCGCTGGAGAAGGTTGACGGCGTCGCCGAGGACCTCACCTGGGAGGTCTTCCGCGACACCGTCATCGAGCAGGCCGAGCAGGGCGTCGACTACATGACGATCCACGCGGGCGTGCTGCTGCGCTACATCCACCTGACGGCGCAGCGGGTCACCGGCATCGTCTCGCGCGGCGGGTCGATCATGGCCGGCTGGTGCCTGGCGCATCACACCGAGTCGTTCCTCTACGAGCACTTCGACGAGCTGTGCGAGATCTTCGCGCGCTACGACATCGCGTTCTCCCTCGGAGACGGGCTGCGGCCCGGCTCCATCGCCGACGCCAACGACGAGGCCCAGATGGCGGAGCTGCGCACGCTCGCCGACCTCACGCAGCGCGCCTGGGCGTACGACGTGCAGGTGATGGTCGAGGGCCCCGGGCACATCCCGCTGCACCTCGTGCCGGGCAACGTGGAGGTCGAGCAGGACTGGTGCCAGGGCGCCCCGTTCTACACGCTCGGCCCGCTCGTCACCGACATCGCGCCCGGCTACGACCACATCACCTCGGCCATCGGCGCCGCGGTCATCGCGCAGCACGGCACGGCGATGCTGTGTTACGTGACGCCCAAGGAGCACCTTGGGCTCCCGAACCGCGACGACGTCAAGACCGGCGTCATCACGTACAAGATCGCCGCCCACGCCGCCGACCTCGCCAAGGGGCACCCCGGCGCGCGGGTGCGTGACGACGCGCTGAGCAAGGCGCGGTTCGAGTTCCGCTGGCGCGACCAGTTCGCGCTCTCGCTCGACCCGGAGACGGCGCAGGCCTTCCACGACGAGACGCTGCCCGCCGAGCCGGCCAAGACCGCGCACTTCTGTTCGATGTGCGGCCCGAAGTTCTGCTCGATGCGCATCAGCCAGGACATCCGCGACCAGATGGCCGCCAAGTCCCGCGAGTTCGTCGAACTCGGTTCGCAGGTCTACCTGCCCGAGCCCGCGGTGCGCCGCTGAGCCGGGCCTGAGGAGGAGCGCCCCGGGCGCGTCGCGGCGCAGGCGTCGCGGTTAGCATCGCGACCCATGATGGCCGAGCGACCGAAGCTGACCGTCGCGATCGCGCTCGTGGTGCTCCTCCTGCTGGGGGTCGGGGCGTGGCTGCTGGCCCACCGGCCCGGCGCGCAGCCGCCGCAGACCTCCCCGACTCCGTCGCAGTCACCGGCGACCGGCGCCGTCGACCTGTCCGGCTGGAAGCTGACGCTGCCGGTCGAGGGCGACTCCGGCAAGGCGGCGAACGTGGAGCCGGCGCAAGCCACCGACCCCTGGCTGACCTGGGGTGCGCAGGGTCTGACGTTCACGGCGCCCCTGCAGGGCGCGACGACGGCGAACTCCAGCCACCCCCGCACCGAGCTCATCAACCTCACCGACTTCACCGCCGGCGACAGCGGACAGCACACGCTGCGAGCGCAGCTGGCCGTCGATCAGGCGCCGCCGGACACCGGCGACGTCATCGTCGGGCAGCTGCACGGCTCGGCCGATCTGAAGTCGGTCGCCTTCGTCATGCTGCATTACACGAACGGCACGATCCGCGTCGTCGTCAAGCAGACGCACGAGCGCGGCGGCTCGGCCGCGCAGAAGGTCGAGCTGCTCACCGGGGTCGCGCCGGGGCAGCCGTTCGAGTTCGCGATCACCGACGGCGGCGACGGGCAGCTGACGTTCACCGCCTCCAGCAAGGGGGTCAGCAAGCAGGCGAGCGCCCCGGTGCCGGAGGCGTTCGCCGGTCAGTCGGTGCGTTTCCAGGTCGGCGACTACCCGCAGAGCGAGCTGAGCGACAACTCCGGCGACGGCAGCGACTCGTCCGACACCGGCGGCGACTCCGACACCCAGAACGCCGCCCCCAGCGGTGACCAGGTGGGCGGCCGCGTGACGTTCTCCCACATCAGCGCCGACTGACGAGGGGCTCGCGTCGCCCGAGGCCGCACCTCACGCCGCGAGGGTGGCGAACCGGCCCTCGCGGGCGAGCAGCGCGTCGCGGCCGCCGTGTTCGACGACCGCGCCACCCTCGAGCACGACGATCTCGTCGGCCTCCTCGATCGTCGAGAGGCGGTGGGCGATGGTGATCGTCGTGCGTGCGGCGCGGAGCCGGTCGAGCGCGGTCTGCAGGGCCCGCTGGGTCTGGTTGTCCAGGGCCGAGGTGGCCTCGTCGAGCACGAGCACCTTCGGGTCGCGCAGCACGGTGCGGGCGATCGCGAGGCGCTGCTGCTCGCCGCCGGAGAAGCGGTAGCCGCGCGCGCCGACGACCGTGTCGAGCCCGTCGGGCAGGCCCGCGACGAGGTCGGCGACCTGGGCGGTGGCCAGGGCGGCCCACAGCTGCGCGTCGCTCGCGTCGGGCCGGGCGAGGCGCAGGTTCTCGCGGATCGAGGCGTGCACGAGGTACGTCTCCTGCGAAACCACCCCGACGATCCCGGCGAGGGTCTCGGGCGCGAGGTCGCGCACGTCGACCCCGTCGATGCTCACCCGTCCGGCGCTCGGGTCGTACAGCCGCGAGACCAACGCGGCCAGCGTCGACTTGCCGGAGCCGGTGGCCCCGACGACCCCGAGCGAGCCACCCGCGGGCACGGTCAGCGAGACGTCCGACAGCGCGTCGGCCTCGGCGTCGGGGTAGCGGAACGTGACGCCCTCGAAGCGGACCTCGCCGCGCACCCGCGCGGGGTCCAGGGCCACCGGGTGCGCGGGGGCGGGCACGTCGGCCTCCAGGTCGAGGTACTCGAAGATCCGCGAGAACAGGGCCATCGAGGAGACGACCTGCGCGCCGACGTTGAGGAGTCCGAGCACGGGCCGGAACAGCGCGGCCTGCAGGCCGGTGAAGGCGATGAGCGTGCCGATCGTCATGCCGCCGGAGGTCGCGGGCAGGCCCGCGGCGAGGTAGATGAGCGCGGGGATGACGGCAAACATGATCTGCATCGTCGCCATCCGCCAGCGGCCGGCGAGGCTGGCGCGCAGCTCGAGGTCGATGAGGTCTTCGGAGGTGCGCGCGAAGCGGGCGGCGGAGCGCGGGCCGCTGCCGAGGGTCTTGGCCAGGCGGATGCCGCTGACCGACAGGCCCTCCTCGATCTGCACGGCGAGGTCGGCCAGGCGGGCCTGCTGCTGCGCGGTGATCGCGCGACGCATGAGCGCGACCCGGCGGGTCAGCACGATGGCCGGCGGCATGACGACCAGCGACAGCAGCGACAGCCGCCACGACAGGGCGAGCATCGCCGCGGCGGTCGCCACTGTCGTCGTGAGGTTGCTGGCGATGGAGGTCGCCGTGGTCGTCACGACGTCCTGCATGCCGTTGATGTCGTTGGTGATTCGCGACTGCACCTCGCCGGCGCGGGTGCGGGTGAAGAACCCGACGGACTGCCGTTGCAGGTGCGTGAAGACGTCGGTGCGCAGCCGGTGCATGACGTGCTGGCCGACGGTGGCCGACAGCCACGTCTGCAGCACGCCGAACAGCGACGTCGCGACGGCGACGCCGATCATCGCGAGCACCGCAGCGACGAGCAGCCGCACGTCCTGGCGCGGGATCGCCACGTCGACGACCTCGCGCACGAGGAACGGCTGCGCCAGGGAGATCAGGGAGGTCGCGACGATGAGCGCGACGACGACGGCGAGCCGGCCGCGTTGGCCGGAGAAGAGCGCGGCGACGCGGCGCAGCGAGACCGGGGAGGCCGCGAGCTGGGCCTTGTCGCGGGGGTCGATGCGCTGGGCGCGGCCGCCGGGTGCGCCGGGGCCGGCGGGAGCGCCGGAGCCGCCGACTCCGGGAGCGCCGACGGCGGTGGGAGACGTGATGGGTCGGGAGGCCATGGACCACCTCCTAGTTACTGTGGTTGCCTCACTATGAGGCTAACGCGGCAACAAGCGATACTCTTCCCTCATGTCGCCCGCCCCGCTGCCCGACTCCCTCGGCGACCGGTTTCTCGTCGTGAGCCGCCGCCTGCGCCGCGGCTTCCTGCGGGCGCTGGAACCCTGGGGCGTCACGCCGCACCAGGCGCGGGCGCTGCGGGTCGTCGCCGCCCGCGGGCCGCTGCGGCTCAACGCCCTCGCCCAGGAACTCCACGTGGCCCCGCGCTCGGTCACCGATGTCGTCGACGCGCTGGAGGCGGCGGGGTTCGTGCGCCGGGCCGCCGACCCGTGCGACCGGCGGGCCGTGGCCGTCGAGGCCACCGACTCCGGGCACGCGCTGGCCGCCGACGTCGAGCGGGCGCGGCGCGAGCACGCGCAGGCCTTTTTCGGCCGGCTCCCGCAGGCGGACCGACGCGAGCTGGCCCGGCTCCTGGAGGCGCTCGCGGAGCCGGAGGCGTGCGACGGCGACGAGCCGGTCAGGAGGCGTGGGCCAGGTTCGCCGTGAAGTAGGCGAAGACGCCCGGCGGGTCTTCTCGAACGTCGTCCAGGCGCGGCGGCCACCGGACGTGACGACGCGATCGAAGACCGGACCGCCTCCCGGCAGTGCCCGCGTGCCGCGCGGTCAGGCCCGCGCACGCGTCGGCGCGGGGACCGCCCGGGGTCCCCGCGCCGCGCGTCGATCCGGCTCTACTTCTTGCCGTTGACGGCCTCGGTGCTCGTGGCCAGGGTCAGCATCGCGTGGGCGATGGCGTCGCTGTTGATCTCCAGCGCCTTCGTGCTGACGTTGCTCAGGTCGTCCTTGGGCTGGTGGTAGTTCGGGTCGTACGCCTGACCGGCGGTGCCGCCGAACTTCGCCTGCTCCGCCGCGGTCTTCTTGCCCTCGGCGCCGGTGAACAGCCCGGAGGCGGGCACGCCGTTCTCGATGAACGCCTGGTAGTCCGAGCGCCCCGAGAACTCGGTGTCGACCCAGGGCTGCTTGGTCGCGTCGAAGTAGCTCGTGAACAGCTTCTCGGTCTCCACGGAGCCGGGCGGCACGGGCACGGGGGCCTTGTGCGTCGACTCGTCGGCGTCGTAGACCCCGATCATGTAGTTCGGGGAACCGACCATGTCGAAGTTGAGGTAGGTGGCGATCTTCTTCAGCGCCGCGGGGTCGTTGGCCTTGAGGTTCTCCACGTAGTGGGTGGAGCCGAGCAGCCCGACCTCCTCGGCGCCCCACCAGGCGAACCGCATCTTGTTCGGCAGCTTGCCGGGCACGTTGCGCTGCTGGCCGATCTGCTTGGCGACCTCGAGGATCGCGGCCGAGCCGGAGCCGTTGTCGTTGATGCCGGCGCCCTCGGCCACGGAGTCGAGGTGGGCACCCGCCATGACGACGTTGTCGGCGTTACCGCCCGCAGACTCGGCGATGACGTTGAACGTCTTGCGCTGCTCCATGATCTTCTCGAGCACGAACGTCATCGACACCGGGCCCGACTGCATCGCGGTGCGCAGGGCCTGACCGTCGGCCTGGGTGACGCCCGTCGTCGGCACGTAGTCGTCGGCCACCTCGCCGAGGGTGCCGTTGAGCGGGCCGTCGGCGTTGTTGTAGATGATCGCGGCCGCCGCGCCCGCGGCGTGGGCCGCCTTCGACTTCTGCCCGAAGGAGCACGTGCCGCGGCTGACGAGGGCGATCTTGCCGGTCGCGTCCACCCCCTGCCAGGCCGCCGCGTCGCAGCCGTTCACCTCGGCGGGCGCGACGAGCTCGGCGGTGACGCCGGCCCCGGGGGCCGCCGGACTGTACGACATCGGGTTGTGCTCGACGGCCCGCCGCTGCGGCGCCGTCTGGTCCAGGCTCGTCTTCGTGATCTGCTCGTAGCGGAACTCGAAGGGCTGCCGCGTGATCTTGTAGCCGTACGGCTTCAGCGTCTTCTCCAGGTAGGCCGCCGAGGCCTCGTAGCCGCTCGTGCCGGACGCGCGGTTGCCGTCGTTGGCGTCGGCGATCCGCTGGAACGCGCGCAGGTGGGTCATCACGCCGTCGGCGGAGACGGCGCGGCGCAGCTTCGCCGACCGCTGCAGGTCCGCCGCCTGCGGGTCCCTGGTGATGCCGCTGTCGCGGGCCGTCTCGTCGGTCGACGTCAGGCTCGTGGAGGTTGTCGTGGTGGTGGCCGTGGATGTGGCGGCCGTGGTGCCGGGGGCGGCGGTGGCCGCGCGTGCGCCCTGGGCCGAGGCGGCGGTCAGGCCGCTCGCGCACAGGCCGGCGGCTAGGAGCGCGACGGTGCTGCGACGGGGTGTCCTCACGCGGTACTCCTGGGTTCCGGAGCCGTCCGGGTTCGCGGCTCTGTGCCTGGCACAGTAAGCAATTCGTCCAGACCACAGGGCCGGGAGCGCACGCAGCCGTGTCCAGTTTGTAACCTTGAACGGTTTACCTCGGGGGGCTGGCGTCACTACCCGGCGCGATCGCCCGTGGATGTGTGCAGTGACCGCTCACGAGTGGACAACGTCGTTGCGCGGCGCAACGCCGCAGGTCACGGAGGCGCGACGTAGCCCGAGGCGGGAATTGACCACTCGAGGTCCGTCGAGAGGTCACTACCCACAACGATTTGCGATTCTCCGCGGCCGACCGCCGGCGGAACGCCCCCCACAACGGCACCCGCCGGAGGCAGCCCGGGCCTCACCTGCGGATCGTGGCCAGCGGCCGGCGGTGCGTGACGAGGTAGGGGGCGCGGGCGCCGATCTGCTTGGCCATCGCGGTGGCCAGCGCGACGAGATCCTCGTCGACCTGCTCGGGCGTCGTCTCGGCAGTGATCTCGTAGCGATGGTCGATCGGCTTGAACGGCTTTTTGTTGCGTCGAAGCGGCACAAGTTCGCCGGTCTGGTCGTCGGGTGCGTAGTACGTGGGCGTCGCGCCGGGACCGTTCTCGGGGATGAGCAGGCGCATGTCGATCGGGCAGCGGCGGCCGACCGTGAGGGCGACGGTGAGCGTCACCGAGTACAGGTCGGCCAGCACGGCCTCCAGGTCGGTCAGCAGCGCCGCGCTCGGGTCGTCCACCCCGTCGGCGCGGCCGCTGCGGGTCATCGCGACCCCGACGACACCGTCTCGGCCTAGCGCGATCCGTAGCTGCAGGTGCGGCGCCTCCGGCGGCGTGAGCACCAGCGCCCGAAACGTCTCCGCCTCGATGAGCTCCCACCCCTGCGCGTGGTACCCGACGGGGCCGGCGGGGAAGTCCATCGACGACCGGCACAGGTCGAGGACCTGTTCGATCTCGTCGACGAGGGGCGGGTTGCGCGCGTTGAGCTCGGTGATGTGGGCCAGACCGAGGATCCACAACCGCGCATCGGTGTCGAGCACCTCGTCGGCGCCCGCGAGCGCGCTGGCGGCCACCACGTCGTCCATGGCCATGCCTTCCGTTCGTCCTCCCGACGGCCGACGCCGCCCCCGCCCGCGAGCCTACGAGGCGGGCTACTCCATCCTGAAGCGACCTGCGCCCCGCGGAGCGGATCTGTCGACGGTGGGTCGGTCTCGCCGGACGAACGGTCCCTGTCGTCTCAGCCGTCGAGGCCGAGGGTGCGCGCGGTCAGCTCCGCCATCGCGCGATGCCCCGCCGCGTTCGGGTGCACAGGCTCGTCGAGCCAGTCCCACGCCGTGCCCCCACCGAACCGCTCGCTCCAGTACACGTGATGGTCGACGAGTTGCGCGCCGGTGTGCGCCGCGAGTTCGCGCACGATCCCGGCGTACGCGCCGACCTCGACGGGGTCGTTCCAACTCCCGGTGGCGATCGTGTTCGGGGTGTGCAGCACGAGCGCCACCGGCCGTGTCTCGGTGCCGAGTTCGAGGATCCCGTCCGCGATCTCGCCGAGGGCCTCGGCGAAACCGGCGCGTCCGGCGGGGCCCTCGCAGCAGTCGTTCATCCCGAGCGCCACGCTGACGACGTCCGGGGCGAAGCGGGTGACGAGGTGGTCGAGGTGGCGCCACACCGCCTGCGCCGTCCAGCCCGCGATGCCGGTGTTGATGCACACGTCGAACGGCCGGCCCAGGCCCCAGCGGATGCGTTCGGTGACGTGCTCGGCCCAGCACCGCTGCCCGTGCGTGTGCTGCACCCCCTGGGTGATGCTGTCTCCGGCGAACACCCACGTCAGCGGACGCCCCGTGCCCATCAGTTCGCGAACTGTGCTCGTCGTGCTCGACCCGCTCGTCTCGCCGGTGGTGCTCACCGCTCCTCCTCGCAGTCTGGTGGCGGCCCTGACGCACATCCTGTCGCCGCCGCCCGGCCGGCGTCGACCCTCCCGACGGCGATCGCGCGCGACGCGTGGGCCGACTGGCACATCGCCGCGGGTGCACTACGGGCCGACCCGGCAGCGGCGGCCGTTTCCTAGCCCTCCTCGCGCGGACCGTCCGGGCCCTGCGGGCCGAAGACCGGCGTGTGCCCGGCGCCCAGACACACGAAGGCTGCGGCGGCGGCGACGGCCGCGGGGTCGTCGGAGCCGGCGAAGACCTCGGCCTGCGCGGCGCTGAGCGCGGCCGCCGGCGCGAGCCCCGCGAGCAGGCGCCGGTGATAGCCGAGCATGAGCGGGCGCGTCTGGGCGTCGGGGATCGTCACCGTCGGCGCGACGATCGAGACCGTGTCGAGGCCGAGCAGCGCGGTCGTCAGCCCGAGCACCTCGCGTCCGGCGAGAACGTGGGAGCGGGCGGTGTCGCAGGCCGCGAGCACGACGTGCTGCGGGGTGCGCGGCAGGCGCTCGATGTCGTGCACCATGAACGGCCCGTCGGCCAGCCACACCGCCGAGAACGACGGGTTGCCCCGCAGATCACCGTGCGCCGCGAAGTGCGCGACCCGCGCGCCCGGCAGGGCGTCCGCGACCGCCGCCGCCGTGGAGTCCGGAGGCAGCAGCAACCGTCGGTCGTCGCGGGCCGGGCCGGTCGGGTCGACCGCGCCCCTCGGCTCGCCCACGGCGTCCGCGTACAGCGCGTCGATCTCGCGGGCCTCGGCCTGGGCCTCGGGGAGCCCGGGTCCTGCGACGACGAGCACCCCGCCGGGGCGCGGTCGGCGGCGAGCCACCATGGCCCACAGCGACGCCGAGGAGTTGACGCACACCGCCCGGCCGCGGCACGCCGGCACCACCGCCCACGGCAGCGCGTGCAGCAGGGCCGGCGCGACGATCACGAGGTCACCGTCTCCGATCGCGTCGTGCAGGGGCGCCAGGAGCCGCTCCTCCAACTGCGCGCCGCTGCGCCGGATGACGGCCAGCGCCGCGTCATGGCTCCGGCGGTCGGGGCCGCGGCGCGCGAGCCGGGCCAGGCCGAACGAGGTGTAGCGCAGTCCCGAGACCACGACGTCCACCGGGCCGAGGTCGTGCAGCCGCGCGACGCCCGCCCGGGCCGTGACCGCGTACAACCTCCCCTCGTGGTCGACGTACTCCACCAGCGCCGGCGCCCCCCTCGATTCGGCCGCGACGGCCGGGTGAGCCGAGCCCGCCGCGCTGAGCTCGGCCTGCAGGGCCCGCATGCCGATCGGTGGGCGCACGGGCGCGCGGTCTCCGAGCGTGCGGCGCACGTGCTCGCGGATGTCGCGCTCCAGCCCGGCCTGCCGCTCGGTCTCGGCGCGGACGTCGACAGCCGGCCCCGCATTCGACCCTGCGCCCGAACCACCTTGTGCGGCAACGATGTCGGCGGCTTCCAGGCGCGCGGTCGTCGTCCGCAACCGGTCGAGCAGGTCGGCGAGCCGGTCGTCATCGGGCGGGCGCCCCGGACGGCCCAGTCCCGCTGTCGCCCTGGTGTGCTCAGCCCACAGATGCACGGTGGCGGGGTCGGCGTCCTCCAACGCCATCGTCAGCCCGAGACCGGCCAGCGCCTCTCGGTTGAGCCCGACGCGGGCCCGCAACTCGCTGCTGCCCACGCTCGCGCGGTGCTGAGCGAGCACCTGCAACCCCGCGCTGAGGGCCAGGTAGGCCTGTCGGCGCCGACCCGTCGAGCGGCGCAGCATCGCCTCGGCGAGCCACCCCTGCGCGCGGGCGTGCGCCGGGCCGTCCCGGCCGAGCTCGACGGCCCGCTGCAGACCCGCCCGCGCCCGGCGCACCCGCCCGGCCGCGAGGTCGATGCGGGCCGCGAGGATGCCGGCCTCGACAGCGGGGCTGACGTGGCCCGCCTCCGCGAGCGCGTCGGCGAGCGTGCGGGCTCGCCCGGCCTGCACCGGAATCCCCGCCGCGTAGCGGGCGCGCAGCAGCGTCAGGCGGGCCAGGGCCGCGCTTTGTTCGCGCCCGACCCGGTGAAAGGCGCGGGCAGCGCTGCCCGCGGCGGCGATCGCCGTCTCGTGGTCGCCGGCGAGCAACGCGATGTCGGCAAGCAGCAGGTGCGCGGTGGGGTAGAGCATCCACTTGCGCTGGGCGCGCAGCAGGTGGGCGGCGCGTCGGGCGGCCACCTCGGCCTCCGGCAACTCACGCAGGGCGAGGAGGAGCTTGGCCTTGTCGACCCACAGTTGCCCGGGTTCGATGCCGCACTGCGCCTGCGCCCGCTCGGCCCGGCCGAACGCCTCGACCGCGGCGGGATAGCTGCCGAGCAGGTAGGAGAGATAGCCGAGGTTCTCGGCGGCGGCCGCGGCGACGAGGAAGAGCCCGGTGCGCGCGGCGAGTGTCTCGACTCGCTCGAGGTCGGCCCGGGCCGCCGTGTAACGGCGAAGCTGCAGGTGCACCAGGCCCCGGTTGTTCAGCGCGATGAGCGTGGCCTCGTCGCGCCCGGCGCCCGCGAAGATCTCGACGGCCGCATCGAGTTCGGGCAGCGCCTCCTCGGGTCGCTCGGCCTCGATGAGGAGGCGGGCGCGCCGGTCGCGCAGCGCCCCGACGTCGAGCGGACCGAAGACACGTTCGCCGGTCGCGCGGGCCCGAGCCTCGTCGGCGGCCAACTCCGCGGAGGCGGCGTCGATGAGCGCCCAGGCACCGTCGGCGTCGCCGTGCAACAGCCGCGCCGACGCCAGCGTGAGCCGCAGCCGCAGCACCAGCGGGCGCGGCAGCCCGGGTTCTCCGGGTTCTCCGGGTTCTCCGGGTTCTCCGGGATCTGCGGGTTTCCCGGGATCTGCGGGTTCTCCAGACTTCCCGGGCTCGTCTGGCTCGCCGCCTTCCGCAGGTCCCCCGCACTCCCCAGACTCGCGGGCCTCCCCCGGCTCGCGGGCCTCCCCACACTCGCGGGCCTCCCC
>JBDIAM010000083.1:0-11912 GCA_039812445.1 Piscicoccus intestinalis
TCGTCCGGAGCCGGTAAGTCGACGCTCGTCAGCGCCCTGTGCGGGCTGACCCGGCCGGTCGGCGGCTCGGTCGAGGCCGGTTCGCGGCTGGCGGCCGGTCTGCCGTCCGAGCCCTATCGCTGGCGCAGCAAGCAGCTCGCGGCGCGCGTCGGCTGGGTGCCGCAGGAGTCGTCGTCCGTCGTCGTCGGAGCCAGCGTGCGCGACTGCCTGCGGGCGACGGTCACCGCCCTCGGCGACGCGGGCGGCTCGGGCGGCTCGGGTGGCTCGGGCGGCTCGGGTGGCTCGGGTCGGTCGGGTGGCTCGCGCGGCTCGGCCGCCGGGGACGTCGACGTCGCCGAGACGCTCGCGCGGGCGCTGGGGCTCGAGCCCCTGCTCGACCGCAGCCCGTACGCACTCTCCGGGGGTGAGGCCCGCCGGCTCGCCGTCGCCTGCGGGATCGCGCACCGGCCGGCGATGGTCTGTCTCGACGAACCGACGGTCGGCCAGGACCGCGCCACGTGGGCCGCCGTCGCCGGGGTCGTGCTGGCGGCGGCCGCGGCGGGAGCCGGTGTCACCGTCTCCACGCACGACGACGCGCTGGCGGCACGGGCCCACGACTCGCTGACGCTGCGCGGGGGGAGGGTGGCATGAGCGACGTGTTCGCGCCCGCGCCGGACCGGTCGGTCAACCCGGTCGGGCTGCTCGGGCGGGCCGGGCCGCTGTCGCTGCTGCTCGGCTCGTTCGTGCTCATGGCCGGAGGGCTGTCGATCCCGGATCTGCGGGCCGGGGCGTGGGCCGGCGCGGTGCTCGCGGTCGCGCTCGTCGTGCTCGCCGGGCGGTACCGGGTCGGGTGGCTGCGGCTGTTGCCGGGCCTCATCGCGTTCGCGTCGGTGACGTGGTCGAACTGGTACCTGGCCAGCCCGCGAGACCTCGAGGCCGCGCTGCTCACCGGTGTGCGGGTGGCGTACTTCGTCGTGCCGGGCGTCGTGTTCGCCGCGTTCATCGACCCCTCGGCGCTCGGGGACCAGCTGGGCCAACGGCTGCGGATGCCCGCGCGGCCCGTGCTCGCGACGGTCGCCGGGCTGCAGCGGCTCGACACTCTCGCCGACGACTGGCGCACGCTGGCGCGGTCCCGCCGCGCGCGCGGGCTGGGGCCGACTCGGTCTCCGGTCTCGCAGGCGCGGCACTACGCGTCGATGACGTTCGCTCTGCTCGTACAGGCGCTGCGCCAGGCGGAGCAGATGTCACTGGCGATGGAGGCCCGCGGATACGGGTTGCTCGCCCGGCCCGGGCACCGCCGCACGTGGGCGCTCCCCGCGCCCTGGCTGCCCGCCGACTCCGTGCTCATCGTGCTGTGCGTCGCGCTCTCGGTGCTGCCCTGGGCTCTTCACCTCGCGGCCTGACGCCTCCCCACCAACCCCCTCCCAACGACGCTGAGAACTGCGTGTCGTGGTGAGAACTGCAGTCCGGACTGCAGTTCCGACCGTGACACGCAGTTCTCAGCGACGTGGGGTCTCGGGGCGTGGGGTCTCGGGGCGTGGGTCTCAGAGACGTGGGGGAGTCAGACCGTGAAGTGGCCGCGGGCGACCTCGGCGACGTGGCCGCCGACGAAGACCTCGCCGCTGTGGTCGATGCGCAGGTCGAGCAGCGAACGCCGGCCGGCGACGCGACCCTGGATGACCCGGCGGCGGATGCCGCGCTCGCCGTGCGCGAGCAGGTAGGCGCCGAGGTTCGTGCCGCCGGTACCGGTGGCGGCGACCTCGAGCACACCACCGCGGGGCCCGTAGAACATACGCGAGACGATCGTGCCCGCCTCGTCCTCGGAGTTGGCCCACACGTACACCCGCGGCTCGGTGTTGAGCAGCATCGCGTAGGAGTGCAGCATGCGAGCGTCGAGGCGGGTGTTGCGCACGTCGTCGACGGTGCGCACCGGCAGCACGATGCCGCCCGCACCCTTGCCGACCGTCATCACGTCACCGCCGATGGCGTCGGTGCTCAGCCCGACGAGGGACGCGAGGATCTGCGGGGTCGCCTTCAGCGTCTCCGCCTGCGGCTCGTGCACGTCGAGCACCCACAGGTCATCGCGCTGCAGCACCGTGTAGGAGCCGGGTTCCTCACCCTCACGGAGCCGGTGACCCCGCCTCGAGGTGTCGGCCCCGTCGCCCTCGGCGGACGTCTCCTCCTCACGCTCCTCGATGAGCGTGACGTCGCCCTCCCCGCCGCGCAGGTCCCGGATCACCGCCGCCGTCGCCAGCGAGGCGCTGCCCGCGAACCCCGTCTCCTTCTCGGGAGAGAAGAACCGCACGGTGGCCTCGTCGCCGTTGTTCTTCGGGAGGACGAAGACCGTCTCGATGTTCACCTGGAACGCCAGGGTCTGCATCTGTTCGGTGGTCAGCTCCGACCCGTCCTCGAAGACCGCCACGCCGTTGCCGGTGAACGGGTCTTTGCCGTCGGTGAACACGTTGAGCACTCGGTACGTGAGGTCCATCCCCGAAGACTAACCGCCACAACCGATCGGAGCAGGCGGCATCGTCGACGCCTCGTGCCCGGAAGGGTCCGGCGGGTCAGGGCATGCGCCGAACGGTGAGAATCTGCTCGGCACGACCCACCGGGCCCCGCGCGTCGTGCAGCCGCGAGGTCGTCAGGCCCACGCCCGAGGCGCCGATCGCGACGGACGTCTCGAAGCCCACCCAGCCGGGGACCGGCTCGCGATACAGGTAGATGCTCAGGTCGGTGTTGGGGAACATCCACCGCTTGGGATCGAGACGCGTCGCAACCCCGTTCGCGGTATCGACGACGCCCAGATACGCGGCCACCGGGTGCACGGGCTCGCCCTCGACGAGGGCCTTGCCCGGGCGGACCCAGGCCCGACCGCGGCCCGGTTCACCGTCCGGATCGGTGCGCACCTGAAGCGAGGAGATGAACCCGCCGCCCCACACCAGGCCCAGGTCGGCGCGCGGCATCGACTCCGGCTCCGGCAGCGGCGGGGTGTCGTCGGCGGCGACCTCCGCGGTGTCCTGCCGGGACAGGCGCCAGGCGCGCGCCCGGATCGCCACCCGGCCGTCGATGGTCACCGTCGCCTCGTCGAGCTCGATCGTGCGCCCGGAGCGGACCGTCTCGCAGTCGACCCGCGTCGGCCGCGCCGGGATGACCCCGAGGATCTCCAGCGACAGCCGCGCCAGCTGGAGGTCGTCGCGGTCGTTGAACCGCTGCAGGCAGTGCGCCACGAGACCGGTGACCGGCGCCATGTGCTGCTCGTGACGCAGCCACGCGCCCTGGGCGTGCAGCGTGGGCTGGTATGTGCCGTCGCCGACCGCGACGTAGTAGGCGTCGGGTTCGGCCGGCAGCCCGAGCGGGTTCTCGGGGTTCTCGGGGTTCGTCGGGCTCGGGGGTTGCTGCGCGGAGACGGTGGCGTGCTCGGTGCCGTTACCGGTTCCGGGGCCGTCGGGAGCCGCCGTCACGTGTGCGGGAGGTGGTCGCGCACGAAGCCGATCACGTCGTCCAGCACCTCGTCGCGGTTGCTCTCGTTGAAGATCTCGTGGCGGGCCCCGTCGTAGCTCTTGTCCTGGCCGCTCTCGCCGCGGATGACGGGCCAGCCCGCGCTGCTGCCTTCGTACGGGACGAGTTGATCGTCGCTGCCGTGCAGCCAGAGCACGGGATGGCCGATGGGCCCGCCGGCCTGGATCGACTCGATGCAGCGGCCCAGCGCCTCCAGGGTCGGGCGCTTGAACGGACCGTGCCACACGAGCGGATCCTCCAGATACGCCTGACCGACCGCCGGCACCCGCGACAGCACGTCCGGGTCGATCGGGTCGTCGGGGATCTCGTCGGCACCGAGCAGCGCCTCGAGCGCGGCCCAGTGCCCCATGACCGGTCCCGACAGCACCGTGCAGGTGAGGTCGGATCCGTGCAGCTGGGCGTAGCGGGCCGCGATCATCCCGCCCATCGAGTGACCGACGAGCACGACCGGGGTGCCAGGGTGCTCGAGGACCGCGCGATCGTGCATGAGCCGGAAATCGGCGATGACCGGGTCGAAGTCGTCGATGAGCACCCGTTCGCCCTCGCTGCGGCCGTGCCCGACGTGGTCGACGCCGTAGACGGCCGCGCCGTCGTCGACGAACCGCTCCGCGACCCAGTCGTATCGGCGGATGTGTTCGCCGTACCCGTGGCACAGCAGCACGAGGTACTCCGGCGGACGCTCCCCGGCTCCCTGCCAGCGGCAGCCGTACATATAGCCGGCGTGCCCGGTCATGTCCAGGTCGGTGGCGAGCTCCATCGGTCGTCCCAGGTCCATCGGTCCTCCCCATCGTTGGCGTCACGCTCGTCGGCGTCACGTTGGCGTCTCGCTGCCGTCACGTTGGCGCCTCGTTGGCGCCTCGCTGGCGTCACTGGGCGGCGCCGCAGCCGTTGCGTCGATGCGGGCAGCCTACGTCGCATCATGGAACAACCTGACCGGCCCGGCGAGAGGACGTGTGTGAACCAGCTGCCACGCACCGACGCGACCCGTCGCCAGCTCGTCACCGAGACGGCGCTCGTGCTCGGCGTCTCGCTCGGGGCGTCGGCGATCTGGGCGGTGCTCGCGCTGATCCGCAAGCTCACCGAGCAGGTCGGGCTCGGCGACCAGACCACGGCGATGAACCAGGCGGTCACCCCGGATCGTCCCTGGCTCGACCTCGCCTATCAGCTGGCGGGCATCGGTATCGCGCTCGTTCCGGCCTTCCTCGCTCTGCACCTGCTGACGCGCGACGACCCCCGGGCCCGCGCCCTGGTGGGCGCCGACGGCCGCCGCCCGGGCCGCGACCTGCTGCACGGGGCGGCGTTGGCCGCGATCATCGGCATCCCGGGCCTCGGCCTGTACCTGGCCGCGCGGGCGGCGGGGCTGAACACGACGATCGCCGCTGCGAACCTCGACCAGACCTGGTGGGCCGTGCCGGTGCTCGTGCTCGCCGCGGCGCAGAACGCCGTGCTGGAGGAGATCGTCATGGTCGCCTACCTGTTCACCCGCTGGGGTCAAGCGGGCTGGCGACTGCCGACGATCATCGTCGTCTCGGCGCTCATCCGCGGCACGTACCACCTCTACCAGGGCTTCGGAGGCGGTGTCGGCAACCTCGCGATGGGCCTGCTGCTCGGCGTGGTCTACGCCCGCACCCGCCGCGTCATGCCGCTCGTCGTCGCCCACACGCTGCTCGACGTCGTGGCCTTCGTCGGGTACACGCTGCTGCGCGGCCACGTCGGCTGGCTCTGAGGCCCACACCTACTCCCGCCCGGCGCCTCACCCGCCTCTCGCCCGCGTCTCACCCCGACATCTCGGCCTCCTGCAGGACGGCGACCGACCAGCGGTGCGCGACGTACTCGCTCTGCACGGGCGCGGCGGCCGCCAACGGCCAGGCGTTGCCCTCGGCCTCCGCCTCGACGCCGGTGTCGATGATCCGGCGCCACGAGTGTCCCGGCGTCGGCGCCGGCACGACGAATCGGCAGGGCTCGTCGGTCATCGCGACGAGCACGAGCAGATCGCCGCCGCCGGTGTGGGAGGCGTCGATGCGCACGGCGACGGCACGGTCTCCCGCGGTGGGCGTGCCGCCGACGGGGGAGGCGAACAGGTAGGAGACGTCGTCGCCACCCTGGGCGGCGTCGCCCCAGTCGCGCTGCCGCAGCGCCGGATGCTCCCGCCGCAGCCGCGCCACCGCGCGGGTGAACGCGAACACCGGGTTGACCCCGTCGGGGGAGGCAGCCGCCCCGAAGACGTCGAAGTAGGCGCCCGCGCCCGAGTCTGTCGGGTCGACCGCCAGCCGCGTGGGGGTGCGGCTGACCGCCTGAGCCCAGTTGTTCCAGATGCCGACCGTGTCGATCGCCCACGGATTGTTGTTGCCGTTCTGGGTGCGGCCGTACTCGTCGCCGGAGACGATCATCGGCACGCCGCGGGCGAGGAACAGGATCGCCAGCAACGCCCGCGCGCGGGCCCGGCGCAGCGCCTGGTCGCCCCCCGAATCCCACGACAGGTTGGTGTCGGCGCCGCCGTCGCTCGGCCCGAACGGCGGCCCCACGGCGTTGTTCTTGGCGGGAAACGAGACGAGATCCATGAGCGTGAACCCGTCGTGCGCGGTGACGAAGTTGATCGACTTGGCCGGTCCGCCCTGATCGTGGAAGTGCGCGAAGTCGCCGTTGAACAGGTCCATGAACGCCGGCGCGTTGCCGTCGCCCTTCGCGAAGGCGCGCACGACGTCGCGGAACCGGCCGTTCCACTCGCCCCAGCCCGCGGGAAAGTTGCCGACCTCGTAGCCCCACAGGTCCCACGCCTCGGCGACGACCTCGATCCGCTGCTCCTGCGCCCACTGCGCGATCCGGGTCAGCAGCGGGTGCGTGGGGAAGAACCGCCGTTGGGCCTCCCAGTCGTGGCGGGCCGCGTCGTCGGGGCGTCGCCCGAGCACGGGGGCCAGATCGAATCGGAAGCCGTCGACGCCGAGTTCGTCGTGCCAGTAGGCGAGGGAGTCGAGCGCGAGACGCTGGCTGGCATCCGACGAGAAGTTCACCTGGTTGGAGCATCCGGTGGCCCCGTCGACGAGGCGGTGCTCGTCGGTCAGCACGTAGTAGTCGGCGGTGGCGAAGCCGCCGAGGCTGGTGAAGCCGGTGGTGCCGAGGTCGTCGCCCCAGTGGCCGCCCTCGCCGGTGTGGTTGTAGACGACGTCGAGGTACACCTCCAGCCCGGCGTCGTGGAAGGCGTCGATCATCGCCCGGAACTCGCGCGTCGGCCCACCCGGCGAACGGTCGGCGGAGTACCGGCGGTTCGGCGCGAAGAACGCGAGCGTCTGGTACCCCCAGTAGTTCGTCGGCCCGGAGTCGGTGGTCGCGTCGTCGCCGAGGCAGTCCATCTCCATGACCGGCAGCAGTTCGATGGTCGTCAGCCCCAGCGCCGCCAGGTACGGGGCGAGGTGGGCGGCCCCGGCATAGGTGCCCTGCAGCTCCCGGGGCACGTTGCGCACCGCCTCGAATCCCGGTGTGTGCGCGAACAGGTCGCCGAGACGCAGGGCGCTCGGGTGGCGCGTCAGGCTGCGCACGTGCGCCTCGTAGATCGCGGCGTCGTGCGGGTCGATACCGGGCCGGCGGAACGTTCTCGGCTCGCTCGCGAGCACGATGCCCTTGGGTGCGTACGGCCCGGAGTCGAGCTCCCTGCGGGGGCGACCGTGGTGCTCCTGGCCGCCGGTGCCGAACCAGCCGCCGTCTGCGCCCGCGGCCGCGATGCCCGGGTCGAGCAGGTTGTGGCTGAGCTCGCGCGCGTAGGGGTCGAACAGCAGCTTGTTGGGATTGAACCGGTTGCCGTCGTCGTCGAGGTCGGCGCGGAATCCGGCGGCGCTGCCGGGCGTCCATCCCGGCTCGAACGGCCAGTTGCGCCCCCAGCAGCGAAAGCCGTACAGCGCACCGGGGCCCACGTTGTCGACCTGGGCGCGCCATGCGCCGTCGTCGCCGCGTGCGCATTCGAACGACGCGACCGCCGCGGCGCCGATCGCGGTGGCGTAGAGCTCGAGCTGGACTCGGGTGGCCGCGGGCGCGTGCACGGCGAACGTCACCCTCGAGGCGGCCGGGTCGTAGTGCGCGCCGAGGGGCCACCGCGCACCCGCCCACGCGGACGGGTCGTGAGCCTGTGGGAGCCGGACGGTCATGACTGTCTCCGATCGAGCGTGCCTCGAGGTGGTTTCTGAAGCAGCATCCAAACACCGACCACCGACAAGATCGCCGGTTCGTTTCGGCGCGACCGTGCGCAGTGACGAGTTACGGACTGCCGTCGGTGGATTCGTTCCCTACGCCGGGAAGGTCCGGCAGCCCCGCGCGCAGCGCGTCGAAACCCTCCGCCACGGCGAGGCTCAGGTCGGCGCCCGGGGTCGACAGCGCCGAGCGCAGCACGGCCGTGGCGCACAACACGTACCGGGCCGGGCGCGGGTCGACGCGCCCGTCGACGCCCAGGTGCGCCGCCACTGCCTCCCGCAGCGCGTGCTCGACCCCGGTCAAGGGTCCGCCCAGCGCCGGCACGAGCTGCGGCCAGCGCTGGAAGACCTCCGCGCGCTGTCGACGCAGGGCGCCGTCGCTGGCCAGGCCGCTGACCCGGCGACCGAGCGCCCGCTCCAGGGCCGTCAGCACCCCGGTCTGCCGGGCCGCCGCGGTGAAATCGGCGACGACGAGATCGGCGAACTCCGGCGTCACCCCGGCGATCGCGGCGTCCTTGGTCGCGTAGTAGTTGAAGAACGTGCGGGGGCTGACCTGCGCCTTCGCCGCGATCTGCTCGACGGTGACGTCGTCGGGGCCGTGCTCGAGCACGAGGTCGAGGGCCGCGCGGTGCAGCTGCGAGCGCGTCTGCCGCTTCTTGCGCTCGCGCAGACCCAGGGGAGTTGCTGCCGTCACGCTCTTCAGCTTAGAACGTGTCGGGGAATATCTGCACCGGGTGTAACTTTGCAGACGATGCAACCACAAGACTTCGTGACTCGAGAAGGACGCTCGTGACCTCGTCATCCACCGCGACCCCGGCCGGCGCCGCACGGCCCGACGACGCGGACTCCGCGGCCGGGTACCGCCTCGACCGCACCGGCAAGCGCGTGTTCGCCGGGCTCATGCTCGGCATGTTCGTCGCGGCGATCAGCCAGACCATCGTCTCCCCGGCGATGCCGCGCATCGTCGCCGAACTCGGCGGCATGGAGCACTACTCGTGGATCGCCACCGCCGCGATGCTCGTCTCCGCGGTCGCCGTGCCGATCGTCGGCAAGCTCTCCGACCTGTACGGTCGCCGCCGCTTCTACCTCGGCGGGCTGGTGCTGTTCATGGTCGGCTCGCTGCTGGCCGGCGTCGCCCAGAACTTCTGGTTCCTCGTGTTCGCCCGCGCCGTGCAGGGTGCCGGCATGGGCACCCTGATGCCGTTGTCGCAGACGATCATCGGCGATATCATCCCGCCGCGGCAGCGCGGCAAGTACCAGGGCCTCATGGGCAGCGTGTTCGGCTTCACCTCGATCGCCGGGCCGCTCATCGGCGGCTTCGTCACCGACCACTGGGGCTGGCGCTGGCTGTTCTTCATCAGCCTGCCGGTCGGCATCGTGGCCTTCGCGGCGATCCACCGCTTCCTGCGGCTGCCGCACACCCGCCGCGACGCGAAGGTCGACGTGGCCGGGATCGTCACGTTGACGATCGCCCTCGTGCTTCTGCTGCTGGCCACCTCGTTCGGCGGCACGACGTACCCGTGGGCGTCGGCGCAGATCATCGGCATGTACGTGGTCGGTGCGCTCTTCCTGGCGGCGTTCGTCGCCGTCGAACTGCGCGCGGCGGAGCCGGTCATCCCGCTGAGCCTGTTCCGCAGCTCGATCTTCACCTTCTCCAATATCGCCAGCTTCGCGGTGGCGATGATGATGTTCGGCGCGCTCATCTACATCCCGGTGTACGCCCAGGGCGTGCTCGGCGTGAACGCGACCAACTCGGGTCTCATCGTCATGCCGATGAGCGTCGGCATGATCGGGCTGAGCATCCTGTCGGGCCTGTTCATCACCCGCACCGGGCGGTACAAGGGGCTCACGCTCGTCGGGCCGATGATCATGGGCGTCGGCCTGTGGATGCTCACCCGGCTGGAGTACGGCGCCACCCAGCTGCAGCTCACCGCCGCGATGATCGTCTTCGGCATCGGGCTCGGCATGTGCATGCAGGTGTACACGCTCATCGTGCAGAACTCGGTGATGCGCCGGGATCTGGGCGTTGCGACCGCCTCCACGCAGTTCTTCCGCAATGTCGGCTCGACGGTCGGTATCGCGGTCTTCGGCACGATCCTGTCGAGCCGGATGGGCGAGGCGATCGGCTCGCACCTGCCCCCGGGTGCGGCCGCCGCGATGCCCGCGGACGGGCTCGACGCGGGCTCGGTGCTCGACCCGTCCGCGCTCTCCCAGCTGCCGCCGGCCGTCGCGGAGGCGGTGCGGTTCGGCCTCGCGGACGCGCTGCACGACGTCTTCCTCGCGGCTCTGCCGCTGGCGGTGCTCGCGCTGCTCGCGTCGGCGATGATCCGGGTGGTGCCGCTGCGCGACACCGTGCACACCCCCGACGAGGGGGGCCGCGAGATGCTCGACACGATGGGCCAGGCCGCGGCGGGCGGCGAGCTCGTCGTGCCGCTCGGTCGCGACTCCGGGGCCTCGCGAACCCGCGAGCGGCTGCTCGGGCTGCAGCTGTCGCTGCTGTGCGATCAAGCGGTGCGCGACGACCGGCCGCTGCTGCGCCGGGCCGTCGCGGACGTCGGCGAGGGCGACTTCGACCGTGGACTCGCGTTGCTGTCCCGCACCGCGGTCATGCTGACCACCGAGGACCACGCGGTCGCAGCGCGCACGGAGAGGTACGCGGTCGAGGTGGGCCGGCGCGGCGCGCGCCGCGGTGGAGCCCTCACCCCGGATCTACGGCTCGAGTTGGCCAGCGCCGCAGCGCGGCTGGAGACCGAGGACGTGACCACGCGGGAAGAACCGTCGGTGGCCCAGCGGCACGAGGCCGTCGACGTGGCCAGTCTGAACGCCGTGGGCAGCGACATCACCGCCGCGCTGCTCGTCGACCTGCGCCGCGCTCGCGACGGACGCTGAGGACGCTGAGAGTGCGAAGGCCGCTGAGAGCGCGGCGGCCCGGTCGGCCGGGGCGTGCCCGGCGCGCCGGGGGAGCGATACTGACACGGCCATGAGCAGCCAGACCGCCGCCTCCAGCGCGCGCCCACCGATCCCGCGCGAGATCCGCGTTCTCATCGCGTCCGCGTTCGTCATCGCGATCGGCTTCGGCCTCGTCGCGCCGGTGCTGCCGCAATACGCGGCGAGCTTCGACGTGGGAGTCGCTGCGGCGTCGGTCATCGTCAGCGCGTTCGCGTTCATGCGGCTCGTGTTCGCGCCCGCCGGGGGCGTGCTCATCACCCGTCTGGGGGAGCGGCCCGTCTACCTCGCCGGGCTGCTCATCGTGGCCGCCTCCACCGGGGCGTGCGCCCTGGCCGGTGACTACTGGCAGCTGCTGATCTTCCGCGGGCTCGGGGGCGTCGGCTCGACGATGTTCACCGTCTCCGCGATGGGGCTCATCGTGCGGCTGGCACCCCCGACCATCCGTGGGCGGGTGTCGTCGGCGTACGCGGGCGCGTTCCTCATCGGCGGCATCGCCGGACCGATCCTCGGGAGCCTGACCGCGGGCTTCGGGTACCGCGTGCCGTTCGTCATCTACGCCGTCGCGCTCGTCATCGCGGCGGGTGTGGTCGCGGTCTTCCTTCGGGGCGCGGCGCTGCGGCCGCCGCCGGGGAGCACTCCGCCTCCGGCGTTGACGGTCACCGAGGCCCTGCGCGACAGCGCCTACCGGGCTGCGCTCATCGGGGGATTCGCCAACGGGTGGGCGAACTTCGGGGTGCGCGTGGCGCTCGTGCCGCTGTTCGCGGCCGCATCCGCCGGGCTGGGCGCGGCGTGGGCGGGGTTCGCGCTGACGATCTTCGCGGTGGGCAACGCGCTGGCGCTGCAGGTCTCCGGGCGGCTCGTCGACGCGCACGGCCGGCGTCGGCTGGTGATCCTCGGGCTCCTCGTGAGCGCCGTCGGCACCGTCTCCTTCGGGATGGCGCACTCGCCGGTGCCGTTCCTGCTGCTCTCGCTCCTGGCCGGAGCCGGTGCCGGCATTGTCAACCCGGCCCAGCAGGCCGCCGTCGCCGACGTCGTCGGACAGGAGCGTTCGGGGGGCAAGGTGCTCGCGACGTTCCAGATGGCAACCGACGGCGGGGCGATCCTCGGTCCGGTGCTCACCGGCTGGGTCGCCGACGCCGTCGGCTTCCCGGCCGCCTTCGCGGTGACCGCGGCCGTGCTGCTCATGGGCGCGCTGGCGTGGGTGCCGGCGCGCGAGACGATGCCGGCCCTGCAGGCCACCTCGGAGGCGGGCTCACCCGATGCCCCGGGTGCCCCGACCGGCCC